>JARRNI010000120.1:0-8992 GCA_037385125.1 Pseudolabrys sp. | reverse complement strand
ACCGCGGCGATCGCGCTGGGTCTCATTCGGCAGCGACTTCAGCAACGAATTCACAGCTTCCGTCTGGATCGAATCCATGATGCCGGGCTTAATGCGGCTCAAGCGGGCCTGTTCCCAAATGAGGTCCTGCAGCTTCTTCACGTGCAGCCACTGCATCACGGTCTTCGGCTTGAAGTGCTCGATCAGACCAACCAGCAGGCCTTCATACTCCTGCGGGTTTTCGCCAGAGAGGGTGTTACACCGCATCACAATCGGACGAACCGCGTGCGGGATGGAATTGAGCGGTTTGGAGTTTTTAGTGGGCATCGTTAGCTCCTCAAGGGTTGGACTCAACTTTTGCATAGAAGCATTCGTGTCCATGCACGTAGCTGAGTCGCGGCGCGAAAGTGCGATAATCAAAAGTGCTACCCCCCACAATTTCCGATAAAGCGCATGCCTGCAGCGTTTAAACGGCACGACCGCCGGCGCCGGCTGTCAGCGAAACGGATTGGTTACGGTCACACCAACGATTTCGCGCCCATGGCTCATAATCTCCGGTGAAGAGTTCGCGGCAACCGAGTGCACGAGCGGCAGAGAGTATTGCCGCGTCTCAGTCGGACAGCTTGTAATTCGCTTTGATCTCCAATGGGCCAATTATGACGGGCAAGGTTATTTCTTGCAGCGGTGGTCCCGGCGGCCTGGCCGATGAGGCCCCTGGCCGCGGGACTAAAGGGCCGCGCTGGCGCGGACACCGTTCACGCTCACTGCGATTTAACAAAATTTACGCGCGCGGCTATTTCGACTGGCCCGACCGAGCTCGAAGGCGCACGCCGGGCCCGCCTCCATTCTCATCGATGAATTCGACGCCGCCCAGTTCAAGCGCCTTTCGGAGCTTCATACGCGCCTCGAAAGAGACACGAGGCCCACGTCCGCTTTCGACCCGCTTGATGGTCGGAAGGGACATCCCTGCGCGCTCAGCAAGTTCTGTCTGAGACCAGCCCAGTAAGGCGCGGGCGCCCCTAAGCTGCTCGACCGTGACCAGCACTTTTTTTGTTGATCCATTTTGGCTCATGCGATATGATCCCTTTTGGATCATGCGATGATTTTGGGCGATCGATCGTCCCTAGCTCGAGGGATCCGATGAACAGTACGGCTAATAGCACTAGGAGTGTCCCATGAAGCTGGATTTTGCCGCTATCCACTATCGCGCCATCCGCGACCGCATACGCGCCGAAGACCCAGAAGTCGATGAGGAGACCCTCGCCGACACCGTGGAAGGCCTCACCGATCTCCACGAGATCATCGCCGCCCTCCTCCGCTACGCGCTGGCCGATGAAGCTCTGGCGGCGGGTTTGAAGGGCCGGATCGCCGAGATGGAGGACCGGCGGGACCGGCTGGAGGATCGGGCCTCCAAACGCCGCCAGATCGCCAAAGACGTCATGGTCGAACTCGACCTGAAGAAGCTGCAGGCCCCGGATTTCACCGCCTCCATCCGCCCCGGCACGCCTGCCCTGATGGTGATCGATGAGGCGGCCGTGCCCAGCATTTACTGGGAGCCGCGGGAGCCTCGGCTCAATCGTCAGGGGCTGGTGTCCGACGTAAAGCAAGGCGCCGAAATCACCGGCGTCAGCCTGTCCAATCCCGAACCAGTGCTGAGCGTGAGGACCAAGTGATGGGCTTCTCAGTAAAGCAATTGGCAGCCCTGCGGCGTGATTTGGATGCCCGGCAGGTGCGTACCCGCGAGACCCATGGCCGCGAGCTGTCCTATCTCGAAGGCTGGTACGTGATCTCGGAGGCCAACCGAATCTTCGGCTTTGATGGCTGGAGCCGGGAGACAGTGGATTCCCGCTGTGTGCTGGCCCGGGAGAGCCGTGGCACATTCCTGGCGGTCTATATCGCCCGGGTCCGCATTAGCGTGCATGCGCACGGAGCGGTCATCGTTCGGGAAGGCCATGGCTCCGGCGAAGGCCGCGGCACTTCCCCTGGCGAGACCCATGACATCGCGGTCAAGGCGGCCGAAACCGATGCCACCAAACGAGCGCTGACCACATTCGGCAAACCCTTCGGGCTGGAGCTTTATCGGGGCGGTAAGTCGGCCACACCGACAAGGCCCCTGCCCGCGTCGAAGACCTAAGCTATTCCGGTGCCCGCCGACGCGCGGGTGGGTTTTCACCCTGATGACACGACCCCGATTCCCCGGCCATCGCGGTATTATGGCCGACGACAAAACCAGCTCGCTGAATACTTCCGTGGTGAGCGGCGCCAAATCGAGCCGCAATCTCCGCAGATGTCTGCAGGCGCCCCGCCACTGGCACCAGCGACACCTGATTTAATCCCAAGCCCAATCGACAAGAGCCAGCTCGCGATTTCCGAGCCCAAGCGGCTGCGTGACAAGGCGCACCTGAAATTCGTTGCTTCCCAGCCTTGCCTGGTCTGCGGGCGCCAGCCCTGCGACCCGCACCATGTGCGGTTCGCTCAGCCGCGCGCGCTGGGCATGAAGGTCAGTGACGAATTCACCGTGCCGCTATGCCGCGGTCACCACCGGCAGCTGCATCAGGCCGGCAATGAGGAGACTTGGTGGAAAGGCCTCAAGATAGAGCCGCTCGTGATTGCAAAAAGGCTGTGGGAGCAGACGCGCCCGAAATCTGCGGCGACGGGTGAGCATTAGCCATCCGAAGTAACAGCGGTGATTTGCGGGGAGGGTTCTTGACGATCCTCCAGAGCACGAACAGGCGAGCCCAACGGGCGCGGCGCTCGATCGATATCTGCGGCCACTATTCGCGGCCCGACGTATTCACCTTCACAGTCGACCGAAACCCGCGCTTACCAGTATCGTTTTCGGATTAACCGAAGACCCAACTGATGGGTATCCCCTGTGCCGCTCCTGGCCCGTCGCTGTCATTCGCCGCGCTGATATGTGATGTCCGCAATGTAGGGATGAGCCGACTCACAGCGGACGTTATGCCATGTCGCGGTTTGACCAATTCTGTTGAAAAACTCTTCAGGCGCGACGCAGGTTGTTCGCTGATTCAGTCGCTGCAGTAAGCAGGACTGACAATCATGATGGTTTGGCTTACCGTTTATGAGTCCACATCCCAGTCAACCGGCCTTTCTCTTTTCCCATCATTATTCTCTAATTCTATTGCTCAGTCTTCAATTTCGCTTCGTTAGCAGCAATAAACGCTCGAATATCTTCCGACTTGTCCAGGGTCCAATCGCGGTGCAGAACTCGATCTGATAGTCAACCCACGCAAGCAGACCGAAGGCGCGAGAGCGGAAAGTCACGGGCCAATCCAAGCGGCAGAAGCGTGAGCATACGCTCATCGGAGGACAACTCTGCTATCCTCCTCAGCTCACGAGCGATCGCCAAGACCGGTTCGCGGCCACGCTGCGGATCAGGTTCGGCGAAGGAGAAGGCCTCTGGCTCGGCGGCCATTCTTTTCGCAATCGCACTGATTCGCTCCGGCGATACAGGATGGGTGCCAAGGCTAGCAGCCGTGCCGATCGGGTCGCGCCATCGCCCGGCGAGAAAGTAAAGCACCATGCCGGCGGGCGGCGCGCCAATACTCGCAAAACGGTCGAGTGCAAAGGCGTCCGCCGCAACCTCCTGCTGCTGGGAGGGCTCCCCCCTTAATCCCGGTTTATGGCCGAGCATGATATGGCCTACTTCGTGGGCAAGGATAAAAAAGATGCTGGACTTTAGGGCCTTGCCTGAGACATCCCTTACGAAGTCATCCGCAAGTGCCCGCTCGCGATCGATCCCAAAGGCGACGAGTGGCGATGGAAGCGGTCGCCCTTTGCGAAGGAGTGCCCAAAGGTAAGTGCTTATGTACTCTGCCGCGCATCGATGTCTCTCAAACCACGCCTGGAGAATGGCGAGGTCATCAACGAACCGCAGGGACTCCATCGGTACATAGACCGTAGCCGTCGCAGGGTCGGACCAAAAGGCGAGCGGATTCGGCCCTCGTTTTTCGAAGGCCACCTGGATTTTGGCTGCAGCCGGGCGCCGGTCTCGCGGAATAGTACGCACGATGTCCTCTGTTACCATCAAGGTAATGTTCGATGCCATCTGCCGATGCGCCGCCTCGAGCTCGGCATCGCTATAAAACTGCGCGGCGGAGACCGTAGCCGCGCACAGTAGAATTACTAAGAATAGAAATGTTTTGAGTTTCAACATGTCTCATGAACCTTGTCGAACACCGCTCGAGCTTCCGAATCGGGATCCTCCCGACTGCGGCCGAGTGCCCAAGCATCGAACGCTTCGAAGTTACCCCACTCCTTCGACCAAACGGGTTTCAGTAGCCCGAGCTTCACCGCCGCGACATCATCAGAGACACGGGCTGAGGTTTTGCCGGCTTCACGCAAGAGACAGTTCAAGCTCATTACCTTCTCTGCCGCCCGCAGCCGTTTGAATTCTATATTGTTGGCCGTCATTGCGCGACCCGAACTGTTGTCCGATGTCATACCGACAAATTTGCGCACTCCGCTACCGCTCGAGCCGACCGCCGCCACATCCTTGCGGCTTTCGCCGACCGAGACGCTGATTGGGTTTGACAGTGAGACGAATGCGAAGCCGATAAGCGCAAGCAAGACAAATACTGGCGTCGCGAGGATGATGCTTCCGCCGGCACCGATCTTATCGCGCGAGGCCTGGAAATCGACCTTCTGAATCGAACGCCAAAATGCGACCATCACGATGATTGAAAGGGTCACCACAATGAGTGAAAGCGCTATGCGCTCTCCTATACGAAACCATACAATGAAGTCGGAAGCGTTATCCACCATCTGCTCCACGTCTGCTTGTGCCGCGACTGCTAAGGTCAGAAATCAGAAACGGGCGTAGGGTGTCCCAGAGCAGTTCCGTCGCTCGCCGATAGCGAACAGGAGCATTCGGCATGCGGCGGTCATTCCATTGGATCTTATGCCAACAGTGCTGGTATGCAACACAGCCACTTGTACTACAGGTCCCCATGCCGGGGACTGAGAATGTACCTCCCCCGTGATCAAGAACCCTTCCTGGAGCGCTGTAACCTCCTCCAGTGTAGCCCTCGAGTTGGTCACGGGGCTACCAGCAGCAGCGCTCGCGCTCGTCAACAAGCTCGCCCGCATCGCCTGGAGCAGACTTGCCCATGGTTGCGCCTTCGAGGCAAGCAATTGCGCCCTATTGTTGACTTGGATCAATGGCACTTTTTCAAAGCTCTTATAGAGATAAATACTCAGTTACCTTAGGGAGGCAGGGCATGGAAGCTGTGGCTGCTCGCACCTTTGCGCGACCAACTACTGCCGCCGCTAAGGGCTCGCCGCGCGCCATGCCGCGCCCATCGATACTTCGACCAGCCACGTCGGCTTCCGCTGTGTGCGATGAATTTGAGGGAAGTGATTGGTGCTAGCGATTGTCGCGCCGTGCTGCATGGCGGAATGAGCTGCTCAAAATCGCGATGGCGGAGAACGTCAGTCATGGGTAACCGATCAAGAGACAAAACAAAGACATCAGACGCCGCGATCTCCCCGGCGAAGGTCGAGCTGAAGGAATACAAAGCCGGGCAAGCGTTTTCCGGCACGATCGGCCGAACCTTCGACGTCTCCGAGCCGGCGTGGCCTGCCCCCAAGCGGGCGAAGGACGGCGCGCCGAACGTGCTTTTCATCGTGCTGGACGATACGGGCTTCGGGCATCTCGGCTGCTATGGCAGCCCGATCCATACGCCGAACATCGATGCGTTGGCGCAGGACGGGTTCCGTTACAACAACATGCACACGACCGCCCTGTGTTCTCCTACGCGCTCATGTATCTTGACAGGCCGCAACCATCATTCCAACGCGATGTCGGGTATCACCGAGATTTCGACCGGCTTCCCTGGATCGAACGGCATTATCCCGTTCGAGAACGGCTTCATCTCTGAAATCCTGCAGCAACAGGGCTACAACACCTATGCGATCGGAAAATGGCACCTGACTCCGGCGGAGCAGACCTCGGCCGCGGGACCTTATGACCGCTGGCCGCTAGGTCGTGGCTTCGACCGCTATTACGGCTTCCTCGGCGGAGACACCCATCAGTATTATCCCGAGCTCGTCCGTGACAACTCGCAGACCGAGCCGGAGAAGACGCCGGCAGAAGGCTACCACCTGACGGTGGACCTGGTGGAGAAGGCGAAGGCAATGATTGCCGACGCCAAGCAGGTCGCGCCCAACAAACCCTTCTTCATGTATTTCTGCACCGGCGCACAGCACGCGCCGCACCATGTGCCGAAGGAGTGGGCAGACAAGTACAAAGGCAAGTTTGACGATGGCTGGGATGCTTACCGCGAGAAGGTGTTCGCGAAGCAGAAGGAACTCGGCCTTGTTCCGAAGGATGCGAAGCTGTCACGTCACGATCCCGACGTGCAGGACTGGGACAAGCTGCCGGCAGATGAGCGCAAGCTCTATGCGCGCATGATGGAGGTGTTCGCCGGCTTCCTCGAGCATACCGATCATTACATCGGCGAGCTGATCGGCTTCCTGAAGGAAATGGGCGAGTACGAAAATACGCTGATCATGCTGATCTCGGACAATGGCGCCAGCGCCGAGGGCGGGCCGACCGGCTCGGTCAACGAGAATAAGTTCTTCAACAACGTGCCCGACAACCTGCAGCAGAACCTCGCCGCCATCGATGACATCGGTGGACCGAAATATTTCAACCACTACCCGTGGGGCTGGACATACGCCGGCAACACGCCGTTCCGCCGCTGGAAGCGCGAGACCTATCGCGGCGGGGTGTCAGACCCCTTTATCGTCTGCTGGCCCAAGGGCATCAAGGCGAAGGGCGAGGTGCGCACGCAGTACTGCCACGCCATCGACATGGTGCCGACCGTGCTCGATTGCCTGGGCATTGAGATGCCGGCGCAAATCCGCGGCGTGACGCAGTCGCCGATCGAGGGCTTCAGCCTGAAATCGTCGTTCGACGACCCCAAGGCAGAGTCGCTGCACAAGACCCAGTACTTCGAAATGTTTGGCCACCGTTCGCTGTATAGCGAAGGTTGGCGTGCCGTGTGTCCGTGGCCTGGTACATCATTCAAGGAATCGGGGCTGGAATTCGGTGCTCCGCTTAGCCACGACAAGCTGACCGAACTCGATGCCAAGGGCTGGGAGCTCTATAATTTGAAGGAAGATTTCTGCGAGACGAACAACCTTGCAGAGAAAGAGAGGGCGCGCCTGATAGAAATGATCGGCATGTGGTATGCGGAGGCGGGCAAGTACAATGTGCTGCCGATCGACAGCCGCGGCACGGTACGGCTTGGAGAGCCAAGGCCGCAGATCGCCGTCGACCGCAAGAAATACATCTATTATCCCGGCACGCAGGTCGTTCCCGGCAACTCTGCGCCGCGCGTGCTCAATGTCGAGCATTCGGTTTCGGTGCACGCCAGGGTGCCGAAGGACGGCGCCGAAGGCGTGCTGTTCTGCATGGGCGGCAATGACGGCGGCTTCGTCTTCTATATCAAGGACGGTAAGCTGACCTATGGCTACAATTACGTTGCCGACCAGCGCTTCAAGGTGGAAGCCAAGGACGCAAAGATTGCCGAAGGTGACCATGTCTTCAGCTTCGAGTTCCGGCCGACAGGGAAAGCCGATCCGCTGAAGGGAAAAGGCGCTCCCGGCAAAATCACGCTTCTGATCGATGGAAAGGCTGTGGGCGACGGCGAGCTGCCGGTGACCATTCCGCTGACGATGGGCCTCAGTGCCGGCGTCTGCGTGGGCGCCGACAACGGGTCGCCGGTGATGCTGGTGGAGGACTACAAACCACCCTTCGCATTCGCCGGCACGATCAAGAAGGCGCTGGTCGATGTCTCGGGCGAGCCGATCGAGGACCCCGAAGCAAAAGTTCGGATGTATCTTGCGCGGCAGTGAGCACATCACGAATCGCAGCTAGGTCTCGTGTTGGCCGATACCGTTGAAAAAGTCGGGCGATAGAGCGAAGTAGATTGAGCAGATCACGGAGCTCTATCGGCGGAGCACCGGCGTTCGCTCTGGCTTGGCCTTATGCCGCCTTGAGATTTGGTAACGGGACCAACTTCGCCAGCTTCCTGAGGTTTTGGGCCGTGGCTGCGAGGAGGAACCCATCGTGGGCGCTCGATCCATGAAGGTCCGGGACGACGATGCTCTATCGCGCGCTTCAGCACGAATGCGCGGGATGCGCGCTCAAACCCATGTGCTGCCCTAACACCCCGGCCCGGAAGGTGCAGCAAGGCCGGATACATTGATCCAAGACCGCTCGCCACCAGCTCGTCGAAATCTTCTTGCTACGCACGGCCGGACCATACATTGGACCACAAGCGGACTCGTGCCGTGCAACAAAAGGCGCTTCCGACTGCACGCTGAGCCGGGACATTGGTCCCGGATGGGCGTGCCAATTTATGGCCGTGTTGGGACACTCGCCTCAAGACAACAATTCCGTCGATCGTAAGCTGCCAAGCACGGACTTGCACGTTGCAAGTCGCACTTGGAGGAACGTCATGCCAAAATTCGTAATTGAAAGAGAGCTTGCTGGAGCCGGAAAGCTGCCTAATGAGGAATTGCAGGCAATTTCGCAGAAGTCGTGCAGCGTCTTGCAAAGCATGGGTCCGGACATCCAGTGGGTCCAAAGCTATGTCTCTGACGACAAGATTTATTGCGTCTATATTGCTCCCAACGAAGACATGATACGGACGCACGCCCAGAAAGGCGGATTTCCGGCGAACTCTATTGCTCGGGTGCGTTCGGTGATCGATCCGACCACGGCGGAAGCGGCCGCGTAGTCGCACGTCTCGACAGAGAAAAGCGCGCCTCGCAGGCGATATTGCAGAGCCTGCGGGGCTATGCCGCCATCATTGCGTTAATTGTGAGACTTCGGCTTCGGGTCGAGGCCGTGTGAAAACGCTTCTGTAATACCAACGGTCATAGAGACTGACTGATGTGTGCCCAGTCGCGCAAACCGATTGCTGTTATTGTTTGCGGTTGAGCAATGAGCTTTTGCCAAGCGTCGCAAGCTGCATCGATGATT
>JARRNI010000119.1:0-9002 GCA_037385125.1 Pseudolabrys sp. | reverse complement strand
TGCCTTGCGGGCGGTTCTTGCGCTGCCGGGCGCGCTTGACCAGGCCATGGCGGTCGAGCACGGCGTGGACGGTGCTTTTGGCGGGTAGCCGAACATCGCCGGCAAGTCGGCGCACCAGCGTTTCAGGCGGCGAAGCGCGAGGAGTTGAAAGAGGAGGCTCACGGTCCTTTGCTTATCAGCCACCAATATGTGTATCCATTGGTTACACTGTTAAGCCATGAAGGATGTAGGGCTACGCATAAGGGTGCAGAAGGAGCTGCGGGAGCGGTTCCTGGAAGCATGCCGGGCGCAGGATAAACCGGCCGCTCAGGTGCTGCGCGAGTTCATGCGCGCGTATGTGCAAGACAATCCCGCCCCGTCGAACGACAAGAAAGCCAAGCAAGAAAGAACCCAGACGTGAACGCGGTTGAGATTGAAGAGGCAATATCCCAACTGGCCGAACAGCCGTTCGATGCCGACGAATTTCCATATGCATTCCTTCGCGCATTTGGAAATAAGGAGACCACTCTCAACCGCTTGCGCGGCGGTGCGACGAACAAGTCCGATATTGGCGGGGTCCTTCAGACCAACAACATCCACATCGCGGTTTGCCCGAAAGGGGAAGTGACGAATACGCTTGCGGCTCTCAAAGCGAGCCCGGTGACGGCCAAGGCCAGGGCAAAATTTGTCTTGGCAACGGACGGTGTGGATTTCGAGGCCGAGGATTTGATCGGCGGCGAGACGGTTGCTTGCGCGTACCATGACTTCCCGGATCACTTCGGCTTCTTCCTGTCGCTTGCCGGAATCACGACCGTCCAGCAAATCCGGGAAAGCTCGTTCGACATCAAGGCAACTGGCCGGTTGAATCGCCTCTATGTCGAGCTTCTCAAAGATAATCCGGAGTGGGGCAAGGCCGGCCGCCGCCATGACATGAACCATTTCATGGCGCGGCTCATCTTCTGCTTCTTCGCGGAGGACACCGACATCTTCCTCGGTGACAATTTGTTTACCGCGACATACGACCACTCTCGCCGCAACCGAGGTGGGGCGCATGCTTCAGATGTTCCAGGCTGCAGGCATCAAGACGCGCTAGTATCCACAATCCACTTAGCCGCCGACGCCGACGCCGACCTGCGGCGCGATACGGGCACGGATATCTTCATAGACCGGAATCCCGGCTTCGATCCCTACCTCGAAGCTGATCGCCAGTGCGTAGGGCACTTCTTCGTCAAGTTCTCCGGCGGTTGCCCGGCATGAAATCCGGAGCAAGAGTTCGCCGTTATCGACAAAGACCGCTGCGCGTTCACCTGTGCGTCGTTCGTGAAACAGAGTTCCGCGAACGATGGCCTTGTCGGTCGGTTGATGCGGGTCGCGCTGGTCGGTGATCCAGTATTTTTCATCAGTGCCCGGGCTGATGTCGAGTGCCGCTCGGCGGTAGCCCTGGTGGCGCGCGTTGATCGGTGTGAACCATGCGAGCGTCGCTGTGAGGGCGCGGAAAGCGCGCTGGCCGTCGAGCCCGCCTGGAATGGGGATACGGTAAAGCAGCGCGCTGTCGGCAGCGATGCTCCCAATACCGAGCAGTGTCGCGCGATTCTCCGTGCAGTCGAGTACCCGCTCTATGTCAGGAAAGCCGAAGCCGAGCAGCCGCGCAATGTCATCGCGCCGGGCGGCATGAGATCCCTGACCCTGCGGCTGGAAGAAGGCATCGAGCATCGCGCCCTTCGGCCCCCATTCCGCTCCGTGGGCAAGGAGCGCTTTTAGCGCCAGAGCGCGGTAGTTTAGAGGCAGGTCGTCGTGGTTCGATCCTTCCGCGCCGTTCATCAGCATATCGTAGATGCGGTGGCCGGCACGTGTTGCCAGTGCGGTAGCGACACTTGTACCACATGCGAATTCTTCATGGCGCGTACCCCCGACACGGTCGGGCGCTGCTGTTCGCGCTCCGAAGAGCCGCGCGGACCCGCGCGCAGGCGCGATGGTCACGCTGTCGCCCGTTGCGACCACCTGCACCGGCATGCGACCACCCTCGAAGAGAAGGTCCGGCTTCACACCCTTGCGGTATCCAAGGCCCATCGCCGACACGATGTTCGGTAGTCGCTCGTCGGTGAACGGGTCGATCAGGTTCGCAGGTAGGCCGCCATTGGCGACCGCGCTCTTGTGTGCAGCACCGATCGTTACTGCGTTCACAGATTCCGACGGCGAATAAAGCGTGCGCTGGCTTTTGTTTGCGTTCAGGGCCGCAAGTATCGCCTTTTCCCGCTCCTCCGGGTCCGCGTCCTCGAATTCCTGTGATGTCCGGTAGTCCGGGACCACAAGGCGGTCGAGCACATTGCCCGCGCTGACGAGGAACAGCACACGGTAGCGATGCGCCAGAAAGTCGAGCAGTCGCCCTAGTGGGCTCATGACGCGGGCAAACGGACGCCAGCGGTCGCCGAGCGAGAGGTTGATCAGCACAACCTCCGGCGCGGTAGCCGCCTCCTCGCCGTCGCCGACCTTGATCCGTCTGACGGCTCGGTGAATGACATCGACGAGAAGCCGGTCGGGCGGGGTTTGTTCCGAGTTGCCGCCATCAGGCTGCATGACAGGCTGCACTAGCAGAGGTCTTTGCAGCGGCGCTTCTCCGGTACTCAGATCGCCGTGAATGATCAGCGAAGCCATCTCGGTGCCGTGAAATCGCCGGTTGACCGGATAGTTCGCATCGAGATCGTCCGGGTCATCGACAATAATCCGACCCGCAAGTCTGATGTGATTCTGGATAGGCAGCCCGTCGAGCAGAGCGGCAATCGGGTTGCCCGCCGGCAGTGCAGCAGCTCCGTCTTCCGCACCATCCTCACCTTCGCGCTCTTCATCCTCTTCGAAGCGCGCTACGGATTGCGGGCGTAGGAACATGATCTCGTCCACGCGGGCGAGTTCAATGTCTGGATGGTCGATCAGCCTCTGCGCCTGGTCCGGCGGAATATCCGCGAGAGCTGCGTCATAGCGGATTTCGGGCAAAGTGGCATGGTGGACGATCTCGCCCCCTAGCCGGTGGATTTCTTCTTCGACCCGCGCGAAAGCGCGCGTCCGCAGTTCCGGATTCTCGTGGAACCACAGCTCAATCTCGAATCTGACCGGCCGATCCGGATTGTAGCGCAGAGACTCACGCCAATCCTCGATCATTTCCGGCAGCACGCGGTCCTGCGGTCCCCACGGTCTTACGTCGACAAGCAGGGAGAAGAGTTCGCGCCACTGCGACTTTCCGCGCGGCATGTTCTCGCCGCGCTGATAGCGCCGCCAGAGCCCGAGCAGTTCCTGCAGCGCCCGCACGTCCGGCATCGCCAGATAGATGCGTCCTGCGATCGTCTTCTCGGGCTTCTTCTTGTCGTAGAAATCGTCGTCAGGCTCGATGTCTTCTTCGTAGTCTCCCAGATATTCGAGCCCCAGTTCTTGCGCCTGCGTGTAGAAGTCTTGTAGCTTACCTGCGAGTTCGAACACGATGGCGCGCTCCGGCGCGATCGACGCCGGGTCGTCCTGCAAGGCTATCAGGTCCTGCGGATTGCCCGCGACCCGCATCAGCCGCTCGAAGCGCGGCCCGATGCGCACGCCCTGCCTGCCGCGCTGCGGTCTGGCGAGATTGCCCCCGCCACGCGGACCGGGCCTGGGATCGAAAGGAGTCGGTTCGGGCAGTTTAAGTAGTGGGCGTTCCGGCATCTTCGTCCTGCTTTTGCGTCAAGGGTCCAAGGACGCGGGACGCCCAAATTTCCAATTGCTGCTTCGCGATCTGTGTAGGTGATGCTTCACCAGCGGCAAGAACCTGGCGGCGCGACAGATCGAGAAAGAATTCTTCCGCCTCACTGAAACTGACTTTGCCAAGACTCTTGGCTATCTGCTGTGGAGACACACCGAGCTTCAAGTCGGTGCGATCGCTGAGAGCTGCGAGATAGGAGGCAATCTGCTTTTGTGTTGGGGAAGGCAAAGGAAGTCGCAATTGAAATCTGCGCCAGACCGCACGGTCCAGAAGTTCTGCGTGGTTTGTCGCCGCAAGGATCACGACATAGCTCGGCAGATCATCGATCTGCATCAGCAAGGATGTGACAACGCGTTTGATTTCACCGGTCTCGTGCGTGTCGCCGCGCTCCTTTCCTACTGTGTCGAATTCATCGAAAAACAGCACGCAGGGCGTAGTGCGCGCGTAGTCGAAAACGCGCTTCATCCGGCTTGCTGTCTCGCCCAAGAAGCTGCCGATCATCGTTTCGTATCGCACTACGAAAAACGGTACCGCGAGGCTCTCGGCAATTGCTTCCGCTAGCGACGTCTTTCCGTTGCCGGGCGGCCCGACGAGCAAAGCGCTGTGCCGGGGCTCAAGTGAGTGCGAGCGCAGCAAGCTGGCGCGCTGCTGCTCTTCCACGAGCTGCTGTGCTGCGGCAATTGTGACATCGGGGAGTATGAGCTCCTCGAACCGCCGCCTTGGCGTCACTTCTGCAATGAAGTCACGTGCCCTCGCGCTCGACTCGGAGCTGTGCGCATTCATTAGTGCGGTCGCCTTTCCGTTCACGTTCCCATTGTTTAAGCGGTAGGCTTTTTCGATCCGGTCCGCGACGATGTTATGATTCTTTGCCCGTTCTTCTGCAACGATTGCGTCAACTATCTTTCTGAGGGCATGTTTGTCTCCGCTCGCCCCTGATTTCACCAGGTTGATTAAAAGGTCACTACGCGCCATTGCGACCTCCGCTGCCGTTGCGGCGGCGACCACGCCGGTCGCCGAACTCCGATTCAGGAACATCGATACCTATCGCGCGCAGACCCCGTAAAACTACAGTCCTGATATTTTCGCCCCTGTCTGCGCTCATAAGCGCCACTTGCCGCCGGATAGCTTCCGGCACCATCACTTGGATCGGAACTTCCTTATGGTCCGAATCGCGCTGGCCGCCGCCGGTTGACTCCCGTGACGAGATATTCCTGTTTGGCATTTCGATCAGACCCGTTTCCACCTATAATTTCCTATCTTCATGATTTTATAAGATCATGATGTTTGAGGCAAGGCGATTGCGCCCCTAATTACTATGGGCACGTTGGCTCTTGTGCCGGTCTTCGGACGTGAACAACTTAATTGATTTCACCTGATCGAGGTCCAGCTTCCAGAAGCAGGCCTGGATCGACTTCTTCTCCATTGCATGCCAATCGGGCTCGGTCAGCGCCTCCAGGTCGATGACGCGCTCCCAGCTCTTGTAGAATGAGTGTCTGAGCTGCTCGGCCAGCTCTTCGCTCGGCTGCGTCTCGTACTGCGCACGGGTGGCGCGGTAGGCTTCTTCCTCTTCGTCGGAAACCCCGAGATAGCTGTCATTTAAGATAATGTGCCAGGCATCAAAATCCGAAAGCACCACGCTTTCGTCGGGAAGTTCGCACTCAAGCAGCACATACCGGCCCGGCGGATTCCAATAGTGCCGAACCGCACGAAGGTCGGGTCGCTTCCGCGCTTCACCAAGCCAGTGATACCAGCCCCACAGCGGTGCGGCGTCGGGTGACGGGGGCGGTCCGATCCGTGCGATCATCTGGTGGCGCATCCAGTCATACGCCTCGGGCCAGTTGTCTGACTGGTGATGTGGTTTGGCGAGAAGACAACCGCCTTCTTGCAGGAAGACCCACGCTGCCTCGTTCTGGATCGTCCAAATGCGCATAATTCAATTATAACCCATCCTCGGAAAGGCAGTCTAACTGCGGGTTTTCGGGAAGTCTTCGTTTGCGGAGTGGCGCGGTGCGATGCGGGCCACGCCGGATCGGTCCGAGCATGCTCGCTATCCCAGCGATGGTTTTTGCCCAGCCCGTGACCAGGATTTTTGCGCCGTACCCTTTCAGATTGGAGGGCATGAAAACACGAGCGCAAAATTCACAGCAGCCGAGCTTCCGTGATGGGACCAAGCCCACAATGGCAGAGGAGGCCTTGGCGCTTCACCGTGAGCGACACGGGAATGTCTTCGCCATTCTGATCAAGGACGAGGACTATCTGCCCAAGGTGATGGACTGGCTTCTCGCCGGCAACGAAGGCCGTGGCCTGCAAATCACTCCGGTCTCTTCATACCGCATGCATGACCGCAGCGGCCCCGTCGAGCGGAGATCGCCCGGCGGCAAGAAGCGCTTGCTGTTCAAGGATGGCGGCGGGGCTTTCAGGGTTTCGGTGGGTCGCCACGAAATCCATCTGGTGCGCGTTCGCTTGAACAAGGGATTAACGCGCGAATATGCGGCAGGAACGGAAAGGGCTTTTTTGGCTCTCCATGCCAAGCTGCGCGAAGGTCGGAACGACGACTCCGTGCTTCCGAAAAAGGGGCTATGGACCGCGACTTCCTATAATAGCCGCATGCACTACGAGCAACATGAGAAGAAGGCTGCTGAGCTGAAGAAGTTCGTCGGCCACCCTGCTTTTGCCGCGCTCAAGCAGGACATGGAGTCCTTCTTCGATAATGTCGGCTACTTCACCAAATACGGCCAGCAGGGCGTTCGGCGTGTTCTCTTGTCCGGGCCTCCCGGCACGGGAAAGACGTCGATCGGGCTTGCGCTTCTAGCGTCAATGGAATCCAGAGCGCTTTGCCTTGACTGTTCTGGCGATGAGGGGGTTGTCGGTGCGAGCTTTGACATCGCCGACAAACAACGCCCGGCGATCCTTCTTGCCGAAGAGCTGGACACCTTCTGCTATGGCGGAGAAGTCAACCAGGAGCTGCTGCACTGGCTGGACGGTTCTCGTGGCGGTGCAAACAAGGCGGGCACCTATATCATTTTCACGACCAACTATCCGGAGCGGATTGATCCCAGAATCCTGAAGCGTCCGGGGAGAATTGACAGGGTCATCAGTGTCGATGCGCTTTCGCGCCATGACGCGCGAGCGATCGCTCGTATGTACCTGCCCAAGGGCCTCAAACTGCCAGTTGTCGAATTGGGCAGGGTGCTTGACCGGACGACTCCTGCGGAGATCAAGGAAATCATCAACATCGCCTTCGGCATGGCGCGGTCCGAAGCAACAAACGTCAGCATTGAACTACTGCGCCGCGCCCGCGCCGAACTGCTTAGCTCCTTGCAAGAGGCTGGAGAGATTGCACGGGGAGACATGGACGCGCGGTTTGAAGAATTCAACAGACGCGGTCCTAGGCCCGATGCTGAGGATTTTGATGACGGTCTTTGTCTATGAGCGGGGAGCAGGCAATTGTCACACTTACACCCAGCATCAATGGATCATAATTTATTGAGAAATTGCAGGGTGTTATGTATAATTTTGGAAGAAAAACGAAGTAAACTGCAAGTATCCAAGCGGAGGCAATAGCACATGGAGGAGCGATCAAATCAACAATATGATTTATCCAGTGCACTCCTCGTTTTGATCAAAGGGGCAACGCCGGAACGCTCCGGCGAGATTGAAGGGCTATGGGCCCACTACAATCCCAAGGTTCTGCTAGTCAACGATAGCACAGGAATTACGCTGAAGGCTGATGGAGAAGCGATCACTTTCGATGCCAAAACGCCGAAAGTCTTTTGGCTTATCGGTTTCAGCGCATGGCACGCGATCGAATGTTACGCGCCTCACGTAATTGTCTCAGCGCGTACCAACACGCCAATTCGACAAGTGCTGGCGGATGATGCCGAGCTCGGTGTGTTTGAGCGGGACTTCAAAGAACGGCTTGCGGCTGCGCAAGCAATTATCGACGAGAAAGACTACACAGCGCTACCCTGGCCACCTGATGTTCCGGAGCCCGTCGCTGATCGGAACGAGCTTGACGGTGAACAAGCGAAGGCGGCCTACGATCTCACAACCATCGCCGTCGCTTTTACTATCCTCCATGAGTTCCGGCATGTGATGCTGGATCAAGACGAACTCCGCCCTCGCGACCTGCGGGAAGAAGAGCTTCAGTGCGATGTCTGGGCGCGCGGATTCATAACGGCCAAGCTGGAAGCCTATGCGCAGGCTAACGGCCACGACTACCACGAGGTCCTTCAAAAACGCTCAATGGCGCTCGCCGTTGCAGCCTTCATTCTCTATCTGATCACTCCGAGTTGGGATCACGGCGGCAACAAGCAATATTTTTCAATCTCGACACGGATAAGTGCGGTGCTTGATAACACCGGACTTTCTGACGACAGCCATTTCTGGGTTCAGGCGGCTGCGCTCCTTTTAGCCATCCTTCGTTTGAGAGGTATGACGCTTGACGAGCCGCCTATGCCAGCAAGGCAGCTTACATCAGCCTTGCTGGATAGGCTGAAGCAAGTAACCTGATCGCTTGGTGGTCAGTCCCGTAACATCACAGAGTCTACCAAAGCGGTTGCGTGCCCCCGCAACCAAATAGCGCCAAGCCAATAGCTTGGCGGCGTTGTTATTTTGACTGAGCGGCAGAATTTGGCCGTGTCAGCACAGTGTCAGCAAAATGCGGTGCAGCAAACTGCGTGGACGGTAAGAGTTCTTGTCGGCGCCTTCGCAAATGAGTCTGGAAGGCAGAGGACGCAAGTCGCTCGACTTGCATTTCATGCAGGACGTGCCGAAGAAGGATGTGGCCGACCCCGCGCTGCGCCGCGACCCTCATTGCGCGGCGCGCTAGAAGGACCCGTCGTCATTTGCACAAGGGCACGCCGGACTTTCCGAACGTCGCCACCCTGAGAAGAGCATGAGGAATATTGGGGTCAAAGAACAATATGACCGCAGGCCATGCCATCACCCCCACACTCAGCAGTGCGTGGGGTTGATGGACTCGGGGCGAAGCCATCCCCCGATACCGGACACCGCACTTGCTTAAGGACGATCGCTCGTAGGTTCGCATTTGCCTCAATCGGTCTCGATCGAGCCAAGGACCTCTATTTCTCCGTTTTCCGCTATCCGAATGATTACTAGCTCGCCGGAAGCGACGTAAACACCGGTCAAAGCTGAGATATTGACTTGATGGGTCACCACCTGTCCGTCGTCAGATGAATTGCGATACAGGACGGCTTAATTGACAGGAGGTTCTGGCTCCTCTGAATTCAATTTAAGCGGCTTTCTTTTGGTGCGGCAAGCGACGATTTTGGATGGT
>JARRNI010000118.1:0-9015 GCA_037385125.1 Pseudolabrys sp. | reverse complement strand
CCTCGTGCGCCACCGAGTCGAACAATATCGCCTTCAAGGGCGCGGCCACGCGCGATCCCGCGTGCGACATCGTCTTTACCTGCGCGACCGAGCACAAATGCGTGCTGGAGGCCTGCCGCCGGCTGGAAGACTTCGCTGGAGGAGCAAAACCCCCCTTTCAATCAAGACCTTAGGGTGACGTGGTAGCAGACAAGCCCTCTTTGAAACGCAAAGGGCTTTTATCGCGTTGCTACCACCACCGCTTCGTCCGGAAGCGGTTGTGCGTTCTTGATGGTTGCGGGGGGTCGAAGCCACCTATGCCAAACTTCCGTGCGCCTTTGAGCGTGCTAGTGAAAAAATGATCCACTGCCGCCCCGCAACCCGGACTGCATGCAGCTTGTCGCAGCCTAGCCAGAACGCTGCTTTCGCCGCGCCGCAATGCGATGCCCGCAATGTCCCGGCAGATCGCGTCATGGCGCGCCGGTTCGCAAGACCCCGAATGTGCCGTTGAGCAGCTGCCGGTCCTTCACATTCGGAAGCCTGAATCACGGGCCCATGGCCCACCTCAACGTGACCCTCATCTCCCGAAAGTTGCATTTGCATTCAACTCCCGAGCTGGGACAGGATGCTCTTCAGGGTCCCGACGGCGGTCGCCTTGTCCAGTCTTTCCAGATCGAGAAACACTCTCAGGCCGTCGTGCTCCTCCCGGATGATCTTGCTCCGACCCGCCGGCTCATCGCATTGGTCGATGACCTTGTAGTTGCGGACGGGCTTGGCAAAACCCTTCGCCTGAATGGGGGCCTGCTCCTCGGCTATGACAATATCTTTCACGAGCGAATAGGTTTCATGACTGATGAGAATACCCCCCAAGTCGGCGTGCGATTGTAGTCGAGATGCTAAATTCACTTCGTTGCCGATGATGGTATAGTCCATCCGGTCCTTGCTGCCGAAATTGCCAACGGTACAGTAGCCGGTGTTAATACCGATCCGCAGTTGGAACGGCTTTTCTAAGCCGACATCGCGCCACGCGAACTGAAGCTCGCGCATCTGCCGCTGCATCGCGATGGCCATGTTGACACACGCGATAGTATCCTCCTTGACACCCTTTGTCTCCGGGTCGCCAAAGAATGCCAAGATCGCGTCACCAATATACTTGTCGATGGTCGCTCCGTGCGCGAGAGCGATCTTTGACATCTCTGTGAGGTAATGATTGAGCAGGCTTGTCAGCTCTTCGGACTCCAGACCCTCGGTCGTCTCCGTGAAATCCGCGATGTCGGAAAAGAACACAGTCAGCTTCTTGCGGTTGGAGTCGATCTCGACGCTGCGCTGGCCGGTGAAAATCGATGAGTACACCTGGGGCGACAGGTATTTCGACAGCTTGGTCGAGATGATCTCCAGCTCTCGCTTCTGCTCGCTGACGAGTTCGTTCGCCAATTCCGCCTTGCGCTTGGCCTCTCGAACTTCCTCTTCGGCTCGTTTGATCTCCGTGATGTTCGTGTAGATGGCGACCGTGCCGCCTTCCGTAGTCTTGCGCTCGTTGACTTGAATCCAAAGGCCGCTGGCGCGGCGCTGGACATGGGGCTCCCCTGGGTGCCTGCGTTTTGCCAGCCGCTCCGCAATCCATTTGTCGACCCGCCCTTTTGCATCCTCGACAAGCCCTTTCGCTGCTGCGTCGCGGACCAACGTTTCATACCGCGTGCCCGGCGCTGGTACGCCTAGTCCGGGATAAAGCAGTTGGCCATACGCGCTGTTGCAGATCACTAGCCGGTCCTCTGCGTCGTATAAGGAAAAACCTTCAGAGATTGATTCGATTGCGTCGGTGAGCCGCTGCTCACTACGCCGAAAAGCAATCTCCGCCTCCTTGCGCTCGGTTATATCGCTCCACGAGCCAACGACCTCGGAAGGTTGGCCCTCTTCGTCTCGGATCAATTTCTGCGCGTCGTTCACCCAGTAGTAGGTTCCGTCCTTCTTGAGAAAGCGATATTCGACCGTGTGTTGGCCTTTCTTAAACAGCTGGACCGCCTCGGCTTCCACTGCGGCTAGCTCGTCGGGGTGGACACGGATACGCCAGAAATCCGGATGATTAAGGTATTCCTGCGGCTCGTAACCTAGCTGTTCCCTGATATTCTCGCTGACGAAGGTCGGCGCGAAATCCCCCGTCGCCTTGTAACTGTAGACCACCGCAGGTGCGGATGATAACAGGCGTCCAATTCGGTCCTGGGCGGCAACCAGGGCTTCGCCGATCTGCTTGCGCGCCGTGATGTCATTCCACGAACCCACGACCTCGATTGGATCGCCCGTCGCATTGCGCATCAGTTGCAGTTCATCGCTGATCCAGCAGTAGCTGTCATCCTTTTTTCGGAAGCGGTATTCGACGCTAAGGCGCCCTTCGGTAAATAGCCGCGAATACTCACCGAGGATGCGTTCGTTATCTTTGGGGTGTACGCGAGCTCGCCAGAAATCCGGACTTGTGAGATATTCCTCGGGTTCATATCCGAGCAGGTCCTTCACGTTCCGGCTTACGAACGTCGGCGCGTAGTCGCCACTTGCTTTGAAGCTGTAGATCACCGCCGGCGACTTAGCGAGCAGATACTCTACGCGATCCCGCGCCGCCGCCGCCGCTTCTTCCGCCCGTTTGCGCTCGGTAATGTCACTCCACGAACCAACAACCTCTGCGGCTTGGTCCTTGTCGTTCCGGATAAGTTGCTGGGCGTCGTTTACCCAGCAATAGGTGCCATCCTTCTTGAGAAATCGATACTCGGCAGTGTGGCGGTCTTTCTTGAACAGCTGGACCGACTCGGCTTCTGCCGCCGCGAGGTCCTCGGGGTGGACGCGGCTGCGCCAGAAATCGGCGTTTTCCAGGTATTCACGGGGTTCGTAGCCCAGCCAGTCCCTAATATTCTCACTGACGAATGTTGGAGCGAAATCTCCCGTCGCCCTGTAGCTGTAGATCACCGCCGGCGAGCTAGCGAGCAACCGTGATAGCCGAGCATCCGCCGCGGCCTTCACCTCTTCCGTCACCTTGCGCGCCGTAATGTCGCTCCAAGACCCGACGATTTCCACAGGTTTGCCATCACCGCCGCGGATCAGGCGCTGCTCGTCATTTACCCAGCAATACGCCCCGTCCTTGCGACGAAACCGGTACTCGACCGAGTGGACCCCGTTGTGGAAGAATTTCGATATTGTCTCCTCGACGCGCGCCAGATCGGCAGGGTGGACTCGGTCGCGCCAGAAGGACGGATCTCGCAGATATTCGGCCGGCGCATATCCGAACACGTCTATAATGTTCTCGCTAATAAAGGTCGGCGCAAAATCGCCGCTGGCTTTGAAGCTGTAGATCACCGCAGGTGAGGCACTCAATAATTGGATCAGACGCTTCTGTGCAGCTGCCTGCGCCCGTTTTAACTGCTGGCCGGCCCTGCTTTGGCGCTCGCGTGTCGCCTTTCTTATGGCTCGGTCGATGATCGCCGTGGCACCGCTAGTATCGAAATTGTCCAGCGAGATACCCAGGACTTCATGCAAGGCCACCGTGGCGGTCTTCGCGTATTCGCTCGGTGCCGTCATAGCGCGCGCCTCCTGAACAAATTGAGCGTGCAAATTTCACCCCCAAATCGGAGAGATGACTTACTGCGCTCGGCTGACCTAGGTGTCCGAAATGGTGGGAACGCCATGCGCGGGTACCTCAATGCAGACCAAGCTGATTGTGGTTCCCTACCTTAGGATCACTTGCCTCGGCCAGCAACTTCCGAAATTGGCGCCGCCAGCGACGGGCGGCAAGAAATTCTTGGGCGCGATATCGGCCCCTCAGAAGCCGAAACCTTCTGGACGGCATTGTTGTGCAACCTCACGCGCCGACGGCGCCAGCGCTCAGTGGTGCCACGTCGCCGACCAGATGCGCCCCAAGGTGCCCAAGCTCGCTGCCTTCCTCGACGAGGCCGAGGCTGACCTGCTCGCCTATATGACTTCCCACCCGACCGCGCTTTCGGCCATCGACAATTTCATCAATCCGAATGAGCAATGGAAATGCTTGCAACATCGTCCCGCCGACCTTGTGCGCCGAGTAACGTTTGCCAAGCGTCTTCTCGGCTCTCTCCGATACTTCGCTACAAGTGCCCATGGCCATCTTGTCATTGGCGCATTGCCCCATATAGAGCGTGGAAGATCGTCAGATAGTTCGCTCGAATGTCGATTTCGCAGACACGCTCACCGTTGATTGTCATCTTTAGACGATCTGCGAGTTCCGTCTGCTGATTGTTGGCTTCACCGTAACTGTAGAGCCGGCCACCCATGCTCCAGTTGAACTTTGATTAGTCGCCGTAATTGAACACACGGATATAGACTCGGTTGTATGTCGCCTTGCTGCTCATAGCCATCGAGAAAGGTGTTTAGTCGTATTAGCTGCTCTTCGAGCTTCTTGGTGACTGGGGGGTTGCTCGAAACGCATTGGCTTACCCGGCATCTTGGCGCCGCACTCGGCACTCCTCGACGAGGCATGGAGTATTAGCGGGTTCTTGAGCAAAGGAACGAGGAGTGCTGGTGAAAATCAGCAAGATGGATACCATGCTTGTCACAATTATCTAGCAATTCCCGCGTCGCCCAAAAGCGGGTCGATGCGCTGCGACTATTTCCGTGATCCGGGGGCCCCGCACCCAGGATGGCAATGTCCATACGCGAGACTTTACCCGTGAAAAACAGCGCGCGTGTACGCCAATATTTAGCTTCCCGACCCGATCGGGAATTCGCGGCGCCAAACGCTTTTGCTGGTGTCCTTTACCATGACCTTCAGCACGTTTGCGCCATTGGCCCGATAGTCAAACTCGATGTGCGGATTTTCGCTCAGCGTCATGCTGCCTTCCACGTCGAACAGGTCGGCGTCGCCCTCGCGTACCTCGATCGCGCTGACGTAGCGCGGCGGAATGTAAAGCATGGTGACCTGGTTCATCTGCATCCCGGTGTTCTGCGGGTGCTTGATGTCGAGCGAGGCGGTGCGCCAGAAGCGCGTTCCGTTTGCCGAATTGTCGCGGCCGCTTAGGTCCGCGAGATGCATCCGGCCCATGGTGCGAGCCGCCACGACCGGATCCTCAGCGGGCGGGGCGGCGCAGACGCCAAGGCCCGACGCCTTCACGAAATGCTCGCTCATGTAAAGCTTGCCGTCGCTCGCCTCCACGATAGCGTGTACCGGCGAGGCATGGTCGAGGCGGATGTCGACGCCGATATCGGCGCGGTCGCGATGGTCGGCGAAGTGGAAGGTCGCCGCAATCGGCATCGGATCCTCGTCGACCACGAAGGTGATCGACTTGACCGTGCGCCCGTCGTGGAACGCCACCGCCACCGCGAGCGTCACTCGACGCTGGTCCATGGCGCGATAAGGCGCGTTGAAGCTGAACACGTCCTGCCCGTCCTCGATGGATCGATTGTCGAATGCGAAAGCGCGGATGTCGTCCCAAGCGGAGGCGGCATGGGCCTGCCTCGCGTGGCACAAGGCGAACGCAACGATGAAAGCCGAGAGGGTTCCGGTAAGGCGCATGGCGTCTCCCCCAATAGCCGGTTCGGCACGGCCGGAGTATCGGCCGCCGGACGGACGGGTGCAACCAGGGATCGATGCCGCTCAAATGGTTTGATTATACGCGCCTACTTCCGGATGCGTGCCCAGTACAGCGTCGACCGCCTCGAATATCTCGCGCATGCGCGCATCCGAGACGGCCCAGCGCCTGCCCTCACCTTGAAGATCCTCGGCGCCGACGAGCCGACCGGCCCTTGGCCGTGCCACTTCCCGCGGTTGTTGGGCAGCCGCAACTTCCGGTTCGATTTTCTCGGTCTTTCAGGCGCTTGACGCCCGGCCCATTGCCCTCACGGTCGCCGCCCCCTTGGTTCGGTGAGGTAATTGAAGTCACTGCTCCAGCAATTCCTTCCTAGCCGGACCCCATCATTGGCTTATTTGCTCAAGGGAGTGATGGTGGGAAGCGGCCATCCGATGAGCTTCGTCGCAGGTGATGAGGTCGTACTCCAGCGCCACCTCCAGCTTGATCGGGAATTCAACTGCCGGCGCCGCCATGCCGAGCCGGACGATCAGCCGGTTGCGCTCGATGAACGGTCGGACGCAAGAAATTGCCGCGACAAGTTTGTTGGGCTTGTGCAGACTGGACGCCGTTACTTCAACAGCGTGAGCGAATCAACGACTGCGCTCAGCCGCTTTTCGCGCGCCGGCGAAGTATAGTCGACCGCCACTGCGCCAAACACTGTGCCGCCCTTGACCACGAATACGCCTTTGCCGATCTGACCTTTCGGCAACCGGAACTCAAAACGCAGCGCCGGGACCGGGCCGTTGGGGGCCGGCCAAGACCGGCGCTCCTGCTTGATGATGTGCCCGCGTACTTCCGCGATGAAGTTGGTGAAATTGGTCGCCAGCTCCTTCGGTGGGTCAAGCGGCACGCTGCTGCTGGATTGGCTGACGCCGTAATAGATATTATCGCCTTTTCCGGTCCACGTCTGTGTGACCACGTTTCCTGCGCTCGTCTTGCGGGCCGTCGCCTTGGCCGCGAACAGGATACTGAACTGACCGTCAGGCGCGAAGGTGCGCTCACCAGCGGCAAGCGATGGTGTCGTTAGCGCAACGACTCCGAGGATCACGCCTGCGGCAAGCACGTACAGGCCGGGCGAGCGACCAATTGTTTTTTTGTTCATCGGCGTTCCTCTCCGATTCTCATAAGACGGGCGCAATTCTACCATAGCTAGCACTGTGCACCATCCCCCAATCCGAATTACTGCCGAACGGCGGTTGAAGCAGCGCGCCTCGGATCTGTATGATCTACCTGGCATTATAAATGCTTTGTCACAATTTCCGCGTCTGACAAGATGGACTTCATCCTAGCCATCGGGACTGATCTTCTAAATTCGCATGTTTCGAGTCGGTGGAGTATTGGAGAATACGATGATCAATGTTGCTGAGCCGGTCGTCGGCCGGCGTCTACTGGCCGCCATAAAGCATTCTTGGTGGTCATCGATCGTACCAGCTACACTCTCGCGTCCACTGTTGTGCGGTGGGCTAGTGATAGCTTGCGTCGTCGCCCCGATGCACACGGCGACCGCTGCCAATCATATCTTGGTTGCGGCCGCAATCGCCGACTTCGACAACTTCGATACTTCACAGGAAGACGCAGAGAGAACAGCAAAGCACGCGGCTCGCGTTCAGACTTTCGCTGTGCTGCTTCGCGATGATCTCGCTGGCCAGAAGAAATTCAAGATCGTTCAGTTAACTTGCCCGAAACCGCCATGCTCGGCGGCACGCATGCCTCCGAACAAGCTCGTAAAAGCGGCGCGGCAAGCGGGTGCCAGGCTCTTGGTCTATGGCGGAATTCACAAAGAGAGCACGCTTGTTCAGTGGGGGAAGATCGAAGCAGTCGACCTCAAGAACGATAAACTGGTGTTAAATAAAAACTTTTCTTTCCGCGGCGACACGGATAAGGCGTTTCGCAAAGCGGCAACATTCATCGGGCGATATTTCGAAACCCTCACGCTTAACCGCTAATGGCAGGAGCAGCCTTAGTCGGCGCTAGTGCACATGCAAAAAATGTCCCCTCTCCGTCGCGGAGAGGGCCGATACACCGACCAGCCGAGTCAGGACTCGTACGCAAAGTCCCGCCGTCGGCCGGCTACAAAGGAAAGCAGGCGCGATCAGAATTCGGCCGGCAGACAGCCGTTGATCCTAGCCGCGGGGGGTCGCGAAAAATCCAGCCTCATGCCAAGTCCATGCGCTCTTCTTGTCCTTCTCCCACTATCGCTAATCGGCCTCGTACAAATCGCGCAGGCTACCGAAGCCCAAATCGACAGCGACAGGCTTTTCAGCTTCAACCTTGGTTCGGACATCGGTGATATCGGGCAAAAAGAAATTCAGGTCAGCCTTACAGGCGCATTAGGTCGCGGCGGCGGCTTGTATGCAGCACTCGCAAACGAACTCTCGTTTCAATACACGCCACTCCACAACCTTCAGGTGTCTTTATCAATCGAAGGCGCCGCGCACCAAGTTGAAAATGTCATGGGGATCGAGGACCGAGGAGTTGTCGCTATTGGCGGGCTTTCGGCCAGCCTAGGTTATCGGCTGTTAGATCGAGCCACAAGGGGCATGGGTGTCACGCTTTATGCCGAACCGCAATGGACGAGGGTGGACGAAGAGTCTGGGGCACGGACACAGGGTGTTGGCGCGGGCTTCACTGTCGCTATCGACAAAGAATTTATACCCCGAAAGGTCGTTGGCGTTTTCAATCTGCTCTATCAGCCAGAAACGGCGCGGTCTAGTGATGGGACTTGGTTGAGCGACGCTACGGCCGGGCTCAGCGCTGGGGTAACATTCAAGCTCACCGATACACTCTTCGGCGGATTGGAAATTCAGTACCTCCGCAAATACGACTCACTCGACTTCCAAGCATATTCAGGTCAAGCGTTTTTTGTCGGGCCAAGCCTATCGCTTAATATAACGAGACATAGCTGGCTTACAGCCGGATGGAATGTGCAGGTTGTCGGGCGTGCTTCGGGCACAGATGGAAGGCTTGATCTCGTTGATTTCAGCCGCAATCTGATTCGAGTGGGCTGGGGGCTAGAGTTTTGACAGTTGCCGGCCGGCGTCTCGCCCACGGCGAAGGCAAACAGGCGCTCTTTGCCCTCCGCTCCGGTCCTGCGCGCGCTCGCCTGCGTCGAGCCGCTCTTTGCGGATTTCGGCTATCGCGATGCAGCGACGCATGGCGCGCTCGTAGGGCGACGTCGCGCCAGTTCGCCGCCGCCTCTTTGTGCACAGTTCGACGGCGCGTGCGGCGCGCACAGCCATTTGGGCACGGCTCCTCTCGTCCGAACGCGGATGAAAGGAGTCATCAGCCCGCAAGGGCGGTTTAAGGCAGAACCTCATCGCCTTGCCGGGCAAGCTGGCCTTTGGGATGATTATGATTGATCCTCAGCCCGGGTCAAGCTGACGCTGCGAAGGCCAGGACGTGAAGACTCTCGCCAGCCCTTCATTCTTCCGGACGTTCGATCTGCTGTTCGACG
>JARRNI010000117.1:0-10037 GCA_037385125.1 Pseudolabrys sp. | reverse complement strand
GGGAACGGCTAGGATCGCGCCGTCACGCATGCCGTGCAGGGAACGACACCATGACCGAAATCACCGTTGACGAGGCCGACGACACCGTCTTCCGCGACGACGTCTGCGACGAGGCGCTGGAGGCCGCGGCGTTCACGACGAACATGGCCGCTTATACGCAGATGGGCATGTGCACGCTCTCGTTCTGCTCGGGTTGATCCGATCGGCGCGTAGCCCCGAAAATTCCGCCCTCATTCCGGGACGCGAGCGTCAGCGAGCGGACCCGTAATCCATACGCCCTGTCGCGCGGTTGTTGCGCAGGATTGAAATAACAAGCAGCGGGACTATGGATTCCGGGTTCGCGTACTTCGCACGCGCCCCGGAATGACCGGCAGAGTCGCGCATTTGACCCTGCGCGCGGTTCTGCGCCATTGATGCCGCCTCGCCAAGCATCGAGAAACAATGGCCGGAACTACGCCCAAGAAGAATTGCAAACTGAACATCGCCGTGGTCGGCGGCGGCATCGCCGGCGCGGCGGCGGCGCTCAATTTGCTCGCGGCCGGCCATGACGTTCAGGTCTACGAGCAGGCGCAGACGTTCCGCGAGGTCGGCGCCGGCATCCAGGTGAGCCCGAACGCGTCGCGCGTCATCCACGGCCTCGGCCTCGCCGCGCCGCTCGCGCAAATCGGCGTGCGCCCGCTCGCCTTTCACCAGAAGCGCTGGCAGGACGGCAGCACGCTTCTGAAGACGCCGCTCGGCGACGCGGTCGAGGCCGCCTTCGGCTTTCCCTATTACCAGGTGCACCGCGCCGACATCCTGGCGATGCTGGTCGGCGCGCTGCCGCCCGAGCGCCTGCACACCGGCCATCGCCTCGCCGGTTTCAGCGAGCGCGCCGACGGCGTCGAGATGGCGTTCGACAACGGCACGCAGGCGCGCGCCGACGTGCTGATCGGCGCCGACGGCATCCATTCCAGCGTGCGCCATATCCTGTTCGGCGCCGAGGCGCCGCGCTTCACCGGCGTCACCGCCTATCGCGGTCTGATCCGCGCCGAGCGCGTCAGGCACCTCGACGTGGAAGTGACGACGCAGGTCTGGATGGGGCCGGGCAGCCATCTGGTCACCTATTTCGTCGCGGGCAAGCGCCTGCTCAACTTCGTCGCCAATGTCGAGCGCGACGCCTGGACGGCCGAATCGTGGAGCGAGCAGGGCAACCCGGACGATCTGCGCGCGGCCTTCGCCGCCTGGGACCCGCACCTGCGCGCCATCCTGGAAGGCGTGGAGGAAACTTTCATCTGGGGCATTTTCGACCGCGCGCCGCTGCCGCGCTGGTCGACCGGCCGGGTGACGCTGCTCGGCGATGCCCTGTCACCCGATGCAGCCGCACATGGCGCAAGGCGCGGCGCAAGCCCTGGAGGACAGCGTCGCGCTGACCGCGTGTTTGCAGCAGAGCGGCGACATCGCGGCGGCGCTGGCGCGCTACGAAGCTTTACGCAAGCCGCGCACCGCGCACGTGCAGTCATTGGCAACGGCGAATAAGACACGCTTCCATCTGCCCGACGGGCCAGAGCAGGCCGCGCGCGACGCCGCCATGGCCGCCGGCGGCACCGACTGGTCGCTGCAGACCATCGGGTGGCTTTATGGCTACGACGCGGTGGCGGCGATGGAAAACGGCAACCTGGGTTTGCCCGAGCAGTAACCCGCATGGAGCGAAGCGAAATGTGGGGCCGACATTGCGATCCGGAGAGGCCGCTCCCGGATTGATCCAATGCTTGGCCCGGCTTCGTCCTTCGTCGCTTTCGTAGTGATTTTCCGTATGCTGTTCCTAGAACCCAACTAAACAACATGCTGGTCATCAGGTCTTCGATCGAGGTGTGAAGCTGCAAGACCACGGAGCGAACCACGTCATCTCGCTTGCGTTCAAGCATACCCATGTAGAGGAGACGATCGTTGTCTTCGGTCGGCCCATAGAAAAACTTGTCGATGTCATCAGGCTCTCGAGCTAGACGCCTTATCCGCGCCTCCACTCTCTTTGGGTTTTCGTAGACCATGCGCTCCAGCCGTGCAGATTACCGCCACCCCATCCCCGGCGCGACGTGCTTCAGGATCGCCTCGATCACATGGGCGTTGTAGTCGACGCCGAGCTGGTTCGGCACCGTCAACAAAAGCGTGTCGGCCTCGGCAATGGCCTCGTCGCGTTTCAGCTCAGCGATCAGCGCGTCTGGCTCGGCGGCGTAGCTGCGGCCGAAGATGGCACGCTCGGTTTCGGTCAGCATGCCGACTTGGTCGTCCTCTTCGCCGCCGCGGCCGAAATATCGGCGGTCGCGGTCGTCAGTGAGCGCGAAGATCGAGCGCGACACCGACACGCGGGGCTCGCGCGTATGCCCGGCCGTCTTCCACGCTTCGCGGTAAAGCCTAATCTGCTCCGCCTGCTGCACGTGGAACGGCTTGCCGCTCTCGTCGATCTTGAGCGTCGACGATTGCAGGTTCATGCTGAGCTTGGCCGCCCATTCCGCCGTGGCGTTGGTGCCGGCGCCCCACCAGATGCGCTCGCGGAGAGTTTCCGAGAACGGCTCGAGGCGCAGCAGGCCGGTCGGGTTCGGGAACATGGGCCGCGGGTTGGGCTTGGCAAAGCCCTCGCCATTCAGCACCTTGAGGAAGACTTCCGCGTGACGCCGCGCCATGTCGGCGTCGCTCATGCCTTCCTGCGGCGCGTAGCCGAAGTAGCGCCAGCCGTCGATTACCTGTTCGGGCGAGCCGCGCGAGATGCCGAGCTGCAGGCGGCCGCCGGCGATGAGGTCGGCAGAGCCCGCGTCCTCCGCCATATAGAGCGGGTTCTCGTAGCGCATATCGATGACCGCGGTACCGATCTCGATGCGCTTGGTGCGCGCGCCAACCGCCGCCAAGAGCGGGAACGGCGAGGACAGCTGGCGGGCGAAATGATGCACGCGGAAATAGGCGCCGTCGGCGCCGAGCTCTTCCGCCGCAACGCTGAGCTCGATCGATTGCAGCAGGGCGTCTGCGGCCGAGCGCGTCTGCGACTGCGGCGACGGGGTCCAGTGACCGAAGGAGAGGAAGCCGATGTGTTTCATGGGAGGCCAAAGTCTATCATCGGGCCGCGCTTTGCGCGGAGCCGTTGACTCGCACCTCAGGATGACGGTGAAGGGGGTGCGAGGCTAGCTCGTAGCTGGGTGAAGCGAAACGTAACCCGGGAGCGATTGATCACCTAATCCCGGATTTCGCTTTCGCGGGGACGAATGTTCAATGACGCCCACCGCCCGCGCGGGACCGCGCCCAATCAATAACCCTGCAACAGCCGCTCGATGTAATTCAGCTCAAGCTGCGGCCGATAACTCTCGCCGTAGCGCTTGCGCAATTCGTCGATGATGCGGCGGGCGCGCTGGGCGTCGATGTCGCGCGGCACCTTCACGGTGACGTCGTCGCCATATTGCCGGCCGCGCATCGGGCGGCCGAGCGGGTCGGTATCGCGCGCTGTGCGGGCGCGGCCGGTGCGGCCGGGCTGGCCCTGCCCCTGGCCGTTGCCCTGCGCCTGCATCTGCTGCGCCAGGCCCTGCGCGCCCTTGCGCAGCGCTTCCAGCGCGCGGCCTTGCGCGTCCACCGCGCTGCCGGCGTCGCCCTGGCCGAGCTCGCCTTCCGCCTCGCCCATGGCCTTGCCGGCCTGACCGAGCTGACCCAGGTTGCCCTTGCCTTGCTGCTGGCCTTGTTGCTGGCCGTTCTGCCCCTGCCGGCCTTGCCGACCCTGCTGTCCCTGCTGCTGCTGGCCTTGCTGCTGCTGCTGCATGCCGAGCCCGCGCTTCCGCAACTGCTCCATGAGCTTGTTGAGCCGCCTGCGCAGGGCCTGCTGATCCTGGCGCAGCTCGCCGAGCGAACGCGGGCGCTGCTGGCCGCGCCGGCGGTCGCGCCGCATGTCCTGGCCCTGCTTGAACGTCTTGTCGCGCAGCCGCTGCTGCTTGCGGATCATGTCGCCGAGATTGTCGAGCGCCGACTGCAGGTCGTTCTGGTTCTGGCCCTGCTGCCCGCGCTGGGCCATGCGCAGATTGTCGAGCATGGCCTGCATCTCTTCGAGCAATTGCCGCGCCGCGTCCCGGTTGCCGGAGCGCGCCAGGTTCTCCATGCGGTCGAGCATCTTGTCGAGGTCGCGTTGGGTGAGAACGCGCGTGTTGGGGTCGAGCGGCCGCGACATCTGCGGGTTCTTCTGCATCTGCTGCGCCAGCTGCTGCAGGAACTTGTCCATGGCGGCGCGCAGATTGTCCATCAGCTTCTTCAGTTCCTTGTCGCTGGCGCCGCGCTCGAGCGCCTGGCGCAGCGCCTTCTGCGCGTCGCGCAGCGCCCGTTCGGTCTGGCTGAGATCGCCGTCCTCGATCTGCACCGCCATGTCCCACAGGCGCGCCACCACCTCGCGCAGTTGCTTGTCGGTCCGCGCCTCCTTGAGGTCGTAATAGATCGAGCGCAGGCCGAGATAGACGCCCGCCTTGGGCGTGAACTGCTCGGGCGCGATGGTGAGCGCGTTGAGCGCGATCAGCACCACCGGCTTCTTGTTGGCGTCGAGCGCCAGGTTGCGGCGCTGCTCGATTAGCGCGCGCGCCAGCGGCTTGACGAAGACGCGCTGCGGCAGCGTGAAGGTTACCGGCTTGCTGTGGCCTTCGTTGCCGGCTTCGTCGTGCGCCACCAATGTCATGGTGACCTTGGCGCCGGCCCAGGGGTGCTCGGTGAGATCGTGGATGGTCTGCGCCCGGCCCTTGCGCGTGCGCGCCTGCGGCAGCGACAGGCGGAACTCCGGCGCCGTGAACAGCGGATGCGGCGGCTTGCCGGTCTTCTCGTCGTGGTCTTCGTCGTTGGCGTTCTTGAGGGCGAAGCGCGCCTCGGCACCGACCACGCCGTAGTCGTCCGCGACCTTGTAGTCGAGCTTGAGCGAGCCGCGCGCCAGGCCTTGCGGCTTGCCGACCAGCGCGATGGTGGGCGCGCGGTCGGGAATGGCGGTGAAGGACCAGGCGAGCCCGCCGCCGGCGCCGTGCAGCACGGCGCTGCCGTCGCCGGTGATGGTGAAGCGCTTCTCGGTGACACCCTTGGGCAGCGGCCCCTTGCCGTCGTCGCCCGTGGCATCCTCAAGGCCGCCCCTCTTGCCGACGTCGAGACGGACGTCGCCGGTGGCGCGCACCACCAGATGGCTGCCGACTGGCACCGCCACCGGCTTGGCGGCGGCGTGCGCGGTCTCGCCCGGGCGCAGGCCGGGCAGCATGACCGGCGGCCGGCCGGTATAGACGGGCGGGGTGACCCAGGCGTCGATGCGGAAATTGGCCGGCTGCACCACGCCCTGCCAGTCGAAGGCGGCGGTGATGCGCTTGAGGCGCTGGCCGTCGGCGGCGAAGAAGCTGGCCACCACCAGGATCAGCACCAGCGCGCGCAGCGCCATGGGGTCGCGCGTCGACAGCCCCGGATGCGGCCAGCCGGCCTTGAGCCTTTGCGCCTGCATCAGCGCGCGCTCGACATGGGCTTGCCAAAGCGCCTGGGCAACCGGGTCGTGGCGGTTGGCGGCGATCTCGTCGGCGACCGCGCTCGCCGGCCGGTGCGCCTCGCCGCTGCCGCGGTCGAGCCGGCGCAGGCCGTCATGGATGCTGGGCCGGCGCAGCATCATCAGCGGCACGGCCGCGGCCAGTGTGATGAGCGCAAAGACGGCGAGCCCGATGGCGCGGCCGAGCGGCGGCAGCGCGAGCCACAGGCCGGCCCAGGAGAAGGCCAGGAACAGCCCGAGCGCGGTCGCCAGCAGGGCCAGCGCCGGCCACAGGCGCTCCCACAACAGGCTGCTGCGCGCCCGCTGCAGCGCCCGCGCCAGCATCACCCGGGTGCTCGCCTTGGCGGTGCCCTCGGTGGTGGCCATGGCCTTGGGGGTGACCTTGGTCGTCACCTTGGTGGTCAACTCTTCCAAAAGCCGCTCCGTCGCCCGCGCTTCCGGGTATCAGACTCAATCAACACGCTAGCACGCCGATATTTCCCACACTACACGCCGCATTTTCACACCTGCGCGCGCAAGCCGGCCATGCAAAAGAAGCGCCAAACATTGGGTCGGATTGATGGCGGAACCGCCGCGATTTCCCCTGTCGCGGACAGCGTTTTCGTGAGCGAGGTATCCACAAACGGCTTGTTTTGGCTGGGTAAGCCCTCAAAACCACTGCGGCAGGCGGTCAAGCGCAATGAGCCGGTCGACCTCGACGCGGGGGCGGACGATAGCCCATTCGCCGTGGTTGACCATCAATTCGGCCACCAGCGGCCTGGTATTATAGGTGCCGGCAAGCACCGCTCCGTAGGCGCCGGCCGACATGACCGCCATGAGCGCGCCTGGTTCCGGTTCCGCCATGTCGCGGCCGAGCGCCAGAAAATCGCCGCTTTCGCAGACCGGCCCCACCACGTCGGCGCGGATGCGGCGCGCCGCTTGCACCGGTTCCTTGACCGGCCAGATCTCGTGATACGCGTCATAAAGCGTCGGCCGGATCAGGTCGTTCATGCCGGCGTCGACCACCACGAAGTTCTTGGCTTCGCCTGGCTTCACAAACAGCACGCGCGTCACCAGGATGCCGGCATTGCCGACCAGCAGGCGGCCCGGCTCGAACACCAGCCGGCAGCCGAGGTCGCGCGTGGCGCGCTTGACAATGCTCGCATAGGCGTCCGGATGCGGCGGCGGCTCGTTGTTGTCGTGGTAGGGAATCCCCAAGCCGCCGCCGAGATCGACGTGGCCGATTGTGTGGCCGTCGGTGCGCAGTTGCTGCACGAATTCGACGAGCAAAGTGAACGCATTGCCGAACGGATCGAGGTCGGTGATCTGGCTGCCGATATGCATGTCGACGCCGGTGACCTTGATGCCCTCGAGCTTGGCGGCATGCGCGTAGACCTCGCGCGCGCGGCTGATCGGAATGCCGAACTTGTTCTCGGCCTTGCCGGTGGCGATCTTGTGATGGGTCCTGGGATCGATGTCGGGATTGACGCGCACCGAGATCGGCGCCGCCCTGCCCTTGCCCGCCACGATCGCGGACAAAAGATCAAGCTCGGGCTCGGATTCGACATTGATGCAGAGAATACCCTCGTCGACCGCCAGGGCGAGCTCGTCCGCGGTCTTGCCGATGCCGGAAAACATGATCTTGTCGGGCGGGATGCCGGCCGCCCGCGCGCGCTTGAGCTCGCCGCCCGACACAACGTCGGCGCCGGCGCCAAGCGCCGCCAATGTCTTGAGCACCGCCTGATTGGAATTCGCCTTCATGGCGTAGCACACTAGCGCGTTCACGTCGACGAAGGCGCCGGCGAACACCCGGTAGTGCCGCTCCAGCGTCGCGGTCGAATAGCAATAGAACGGCGTGCCCACCGCTTGCGCAAGCGCGTCGAGACTGACGTCCTCGGCGTGGAGGACGCCGCCGCGATAAGCGAAATGGTGCATCGTTCGATGTCCGACGCGGGGACTAATTGAGCAGGTTGTCGAGCGGAATGTGTTTGTTGGGCCCCCGCGGTGCGCGCGGGCCGTGCGTCCCCATGACCGGCTGGCTGCCGACGGTGCCCTGGTCGCTGGCGACCGCGGCCCCGGGGGGCGGGTCGAGCGATCCTTTGCGCCCGCAGGCGGTCAGGCCCAGCGCGACGGCGAGCGCGCCGATCATGGCCAAGCGGAGAACGGGACGTTCGCGAAAGCGGCTCAAGAAACGCTCCTTGGATTGAAGCAATCCTAGCAAAAGGCTGGATCGAGGCGAAGTCAGGATTTCTCCTTTTCGAGCTTTCTCAGCCATTTCCTGGCCTGCGCGCGCACGTTTTTCGGCGCGGTGCCGCCGTAGCTCACCCGGCTCTTCACCGAGCGGTCGACGGAGAGCACCAAAAACACGTCGTCGGTAATTCTCGGCTCGATCTCCCGCAGGGCCGCGAGCGGCAGCCGGTGCAGCGCCACGCCCTGCTCCGCCGCCTTGGCGACAATGCGGCCGGTAACGTGATGCGCCTCGCGAAACGGCATCTTGAGGCTGCGCACCAGCCAGTCGGCCAGGTCCGTGGCGGTGGCGTAGCCCTCGCCCGCCGCCTTTTTCATCCTGGCCGGGTCCGGCTCGACATCGGCGACCATGCCGGCCATGGCCGTCACCGACAGCGAAAGGGCAGAAAGCGCGTCCATGGCGCCCTCCTTGTCCTCCTGCATGTCCTTGGCATAGGCGAGCGGCAGTCCCTTCATCACCACCAGAAGCGCCGTGAGCGCGCCAATAATGCGTCCGCTCTTTGCGCGCACCAGTTCGGCAGCGTCCGGGTTGCGCTTCTGCGGCATCATGGAGGAGCCGGTGGTGAACTTGTCCGACAGCTTCACCAGGCCGGTGAGCGGCGACGCCCAGATCACGATCTCCTCTGCCAGCCGCGATAGATGCACCGCCGTGATGGCGGCGGCGGACAGCGTCTCCATGACGAAGTCGCGATCGGACACGGCATCGAGCGAATTGGCCGTCGGCCGCTCGAAGCCGAGCGCTTTCGCGGTCATGTCGCGGTCGAGCGCAAACGAGGTGCCGGCCAGCGCGCCCGAACCGAGCGGCGACTCGTTCAGCCGCTTGCGCGCATCGGCGAAGCGGCCGCGGTCGCGCGCCGCCATCTCGACATGGGCGAGCAGATGATGGCCGAAGGTCACCGGCTGCGCGGTCTGCAGATGGGTGAAGCCGGGCATCACCGTGCCGGCATGTTCCAGCGCTTTCTCGGCGAGCGCGCGCTGTCGATCTCTGACAGGATCGTGTCTAGACCGTGAGCGATCTTTTTGGCGTCATCCGCCGCAATGATGCCTTGCTTGGCCAGCATGTCGGCATGGGCCTTGGACGCGGCGATGTCCTGGCGGTAGAGATGCCGGTCGAAGTCGATGGAGGCGTTGATCTCCTGCATGATGGCATCCGGGCCGGTCTTGAACCGTCCGCCCCACATCTTGTTGCTCATGTCGCAGCCACCGGAGTTTCACCGACCATGACCGATCCCACACTTCCATCGTCCGGCGCCGGCAGAAAGCGAATTGCCCTGATCGCGGCAGCCGCGATCGCCGGCCTGGCCGTCGGATTGGCGGGGGTATACGGGTTTTCGGCCCTCAGAGGCAATGCGGGCGATCCGGCCTGCCGGCGGGCGATCGCCCTGGCGAAGAAAGTGGCGCCGTTCGCCCGCGGCGAGGTGGCCGCCGTCAACGTTGCCACGCGCCCGCTCGAGCTCCCCAACCTGAGCTTCAACAATGCCGACGGCAAGCCGGTGAATCTCGCCGACTTCCGCGGCCGCACCGTTCTGCTCAACCTGTGGGCCACCTGGTGCGTGCCCTGCCGGCGCGAAATGCCGACGCTCGATGCGCTGGAGGGCAAGCTCGGCAGCCCCCGCTTCCAGGTGGTGGCGGTCAATATCGACACCCGCGACCCCGACAAGCCGAAGCGCTTCCTCAAGCAGATCGGGGTGAAGCACCTCGCCTTCTATGCCGACCCGAGCGCCAAAGCGTTCCAGGACCTCAAGGCCATCGGCCGCGCCTTCGGCATGCCGACCAGCCTGCTGGTCGATCCGCACGGCTGCGAGATCGGCACCATCGCCGGCCCGGCCGAGTGGGCGAGCAAGGACGCGGTCAAGCTGATCGAGGCCGCGCTCGGCGGCGAGCAGCAAAGCGCGCGCTGAGCGCAAGGCCGGCACAGAATCGGAAACGGCCCTGACGGCCACTAAGACGAGATCGTTTCAGATTGAGTCACAGCGCTACCTGAATTTTTTAGACGCATGATCTTTTCCGAAAACCGGGTCCCACTTTTCGGGATCATGCGCTATGCGCTGATATTGACGTTCTGGCCGACGTTGGCGAGATTCGCGACGTTCTGCTCGGCCGCCTGCACGAGTTGCGCCACCGACTGGGCGGCGTCGACGTTCATGCGCATCATCGAGGCCGCGGTGGCCATCTGCACGCGGCTCATCTGGGCGCCGACCAAGGCGGCTGCGAGCGAGGCAACACCCATGACCCGCCGATTGTAGCCGCGCCTGAGTCAACGACGTCTAAACGCGCAACGCGCCACGGGCCGAAGGTACCG
>JARRNI010000116.1:0-11074 GCA_037385125.1 Pseudolabrys sp. | reverse complement strand
TCGGCCGAGAAGCTGTGCTCGTCGCCGACCTCGAGGCCGAAAATGTCGCCGGGCAGGTAGAAGGAGCCGATCTGGCGGCGGCCGTCGTTGAGCACCTTGTAGGTGCGCACCGCGCCGCTGACGACCTTGTAGAGATAATCGGCCGGCTCGTTCTCACCGTAGATCTCCGCGTTGCGCGAGAACGGCATGGCCGCGCCCATCATCTCGATCGCAGACCCGAGCGAAACCGGCTTTGCGGGGACACGCCGGGCAAGGCGGTCGGTCTGCGGACGGGACACAGAAGTGCGCTCGATCATCCTCTCGCTTAGCATCGCTGCTCTCCACGAATTTGATGATCGATCGATACCCCTGGCATTAGGGCTCTGAAATTCAGGTAATTTCCATAGGGGCTTTTCCGGAGGCGGCAGGGCCATCGTTTCACGCCCTCCCCCTCGTCAGGTCCCTCACCCATTCGGTTGCGTTCAGGGGCGCGGCGAACGACCAAGTGCTTCGCCGGCAGGCGATCCGACGCAACACCCTCGGCCCCGCGTCCTCAGGGAGGCGGCCTGGGGAGCGGCCGGGCGGACCCTATGGTGCGACCGCCGGGGCGGGCCAGGAGGAGGCCCCACGAACATCCGGTGGCCGGACGGCCTGTTTGGCTAGCCGGCCGACACGAGGTTGCGTACCGCCGGCTGCGCCCTAGCATCGGCGCGGACTCGGTCAGCCCATGCGACAGCGTTTCGCACCGATGATGCTCGGCAACACGCGCGCGAACGGCGTGCGTGTGATCGCGGAGCGGTGCTTGGCGCGCGACTGCCGCCGCCCCGGCGTCGTCGACGCGGCGCACTTCGGCGACGATACTTCCGTGCCGTCGCTGGGCGCGCGCATGCGCTGCCGGACGTGCGGCCGTCTCGGTGCCGACGCGCGGCCGAACTGGCAGGAGCGCGCGCCGCCGAGCCGGTTCGGGCCCGCACGGACGACTCTCGATCGTCAGTGACATCCAGCAGGCCAACGTTCGCATAGCTCCGACTAGCGGAAATCGATGTGCGATGGGCCGAGGTCGCAAGCCGGCCACAATAGGCGACCTCCCCCGATTTCATCTTAGAGTTGAAGCTGCTTTGAATAAGGATCGCGAAGAGGAGATTGGTCACACTTCCGAAGCCGAATTGCACGGGTTCCGCTGCCAGCGGGCACGTCGAAATAAATAATTGAGATTGGGCGGGCTTGGCGCCGAGACGTAAGATGACGTAACCTTCGAACCACTCCTATCTCGACAGGGCCCGAGGATTTAAATTGCTAATGACCGCATGGGGTTCGTCATCAGACCGACGCCGTAACGCCAAATCCATCCGAGGAGGACGTCGTGATCAGTAAGCCATTGTTTCAGCGGGCAATCTTCGCGCTAGTTGCATTGACCTGCATCGCCTGGGTGCAATCAGCGACTGCCGCGACGATGTCATTCAAGGTGCCGCTCTCTGGCGCTGCGCAGGTGCCGCCCCTCACCATTGCAGGCAAAGGAACTGCCACTATAACGTGGAACCCAAGTACCCGCGTGGTCACCTGGGACATTACCGACAGTAGTCTAACAGGCCCGGTCACCATGGCCCACTTCCACAATGGCCAGGAGGGCAAGAACGGACCGGTGGTGATCTGGCTCACCAAGAAGGGCAAAGCAACATCGGGCGCGATCAAAGGCAAGACCACCTTGACCCCGGCGCAGGCCAAGCAGTTCGAAGCGGGCGACTGGTATATCAACGTGCACACGAAGGACCATCCGGCAGGTGAGATCCGCGGACAGGTGAAACCTCCGAAAAGCTGACCAGAGCGGTAACGCGCCTACAGAAGGTGAGCCAACGCAGCGGCCACCAACGTGCCGCAGCCGAGCGACGCTAATGCGCGTAGCGCGCCCGCTTGCGCGGGCTGGCGCACGCCCGGCGGAATCACTTTGCATCCGGTGATCATCGGCAGCAGCAGATTCTGCCGCTTTGCCGCCCAATAGACCGTGACCGCAAAGACATGCAGTACTATTGCGGCCAGCAACACCTGCCAGAGGACTGCGTGCAGCGTGGTAATAAAATCGGCGACAACCGCTGGGGTAAACGCGGTAAGAGGACCGACGTCGGCAACGTCATTGTCGACATAGATGCCGGTCAGCGCCTCGCCGAGCAGCAGCGCCAACAGGAACATGACCATCCATCCACCGGCCGGGTTGTGGCCGATCCAACGGTCAGGCTCGCGCCGAAAAAGGTGGGCGAGTTGGCGTAGCGCCACACGCGGCCCGGTGAGGAAGCGCACAAATTGTGCGGTTTCACTGCCAAAAAATCCCCAGAGCAGCCGGAAGTCCACGAGCGCGAGCACAGCGATGCCCGCGTATACGTGCCAAAACATCCAATTGAGCCGCCAAGTCACATAGGCAGCAATGACCAATATCACCGTGAGCCAATGGAAAAGACGCGTGGGCACATCCCAAACTACGATCTTTTGCATTGCCTTACCCTTCGCTGGTGCGTTGGCCGCACGATGGTAGCTCATGGACAGGACGAACGCACGGGGCATTAGTGCAACAATCAAGGTCGTCGTAGCGGTGGCCAAGAGCGCCGGCACTCCGAGGCTGGAATAAGCGCTGACCGGAAGGCCTTATGCCTCGGCCAGACGGTTGTTTCCCCGGTGTCCGCTCAAGATCCACGGATCGGCGGCCCGTCTTTGTGACCGGCCGCAGAGGTAGACCTAATTTCCTAAAGGTTGTTACTGCGGATTTTACCTAAATCAGGAAAACGCCTCCGCTGTTTCAGCCAATGATCCTTAAGGCGGCTTGCGGCGTCAGCGCTTCCTGCGAAAGCCGAAAGAATGGGAGCCAGGGGGTGCACGGACGAGGATGTCGCCTAGCGATCTCGAAGATGCTAATCTTACCGGGAAATCAGTGATTGCGAGCATCGCTTGCCGGAGCTGGATGAAGATGGAGCTGGGAATCTCGCGTTTGTCGATTCGCGGGCGGCTAATCCTGCTCGCGGTCTCGTTATTGGCCATCCTGATGCTAACCGTCGCCTATTTGACCGGGGAGTTGGCGAGCGACTCGGATGCTCTGGGCGCCCAAGCGCGCGTCGCCGAACAACTCAAGTTCGCCGGCCAAGCGGAACGACATTTTGGCGATTTCAAATATTGGCTGGAAGAATACGCAGTCAGTCTGCTGGACGAGTCGCAAGAAAAAGCTGCTACCGCGCAGCGAGCGTTTGAGAGCGATCTAAAGGCCCTGTCAATCATCGATGCCGCCGGCGTCGCTCGCATTAAAGCTGAACTCACGGAACTCCAAAGGCTCTCCCTGGAAGCCACCCAAGCTTACGGCGATAACCAGCGCACGGCAGCCAATGCGCTCATGGCAAGGTCGCGCGACCGAGTCCGAAAAGTTGACCAGGAACTGTCATTGATCGTCGACGAGCTCGAGCGGCAGGCCAAGGCTGCCCGGGACACCGCTATCGAAAGCGCGAACGCCGCCGTCAAGATTGCTGTCGTTGCGGGACTTGCCGCGATCCTGCTCGCTGTCGTACTTCTCGTGCTAATCTTGCGCTCGATCGTCCTACCGCTGCGGCGGCTCGAGCGCGCGATGGTATCGATCTCCCAAGGGAAGCTCGAGCAAGCTGTGACGGCGACCGGCAACGACGAGATCAGCGCGATGACGCGCACCTTGGAACAGTTCCGGTTGAGTCTTCTTGATCGCGAGCGCCTAGAACGTGAACGCGCGGATGCCGAGGCCAAGGCGGCGCGCGCCAAGCTCCAGCTCGAGGAAGCAATTGCCTCCATTGATGAGGGCTTTGCGCTGTGGGATACGGAAGACCGCTTAATCGTTTGTAACGACCGGCTGCGTGAAATGTTTGGCAAGCTCGACATCGAGCTCCGGCAGGGCGTGAGCTTCGAAGAGGTCGCCCGTTCGCTGGCCCGGTCGGGCAAGATGCCCCTGCCTTCAAATGGAATAGAAGAGTGGGTCCAGAGCCGAGTCGCAAGCCACCACGAATGCGGCGCACCCTTCGAGCATCAGAATACTTCCGGCCGCTGGCTCAAGATCAGCGAAACTCGCGCGAGTGACGGGACTATCGCAGGCGTCTACATGGATATTACTGGCCTGAAGGCGCGTGAGCAAGAATTGGCGGAGCTCGTGGATCGGCTTGCGGACGCACGCGATCAGGCAATGCAGGCGACAGTAGCGAAGAGCCGCTTTCTCGCCAACATGAGTCACGAGTTGCGAACGCCTTTGAACGCGGTCATCGGCATAACCGAGATGCTTACCGAGGATGCCGAAGAATTCGGCCAAGACGGATTCGTCGAGCCCCTTAACCGTATTGCACGTGCCGGCAAACATTTGCTCGAGTTGATAAACGAGGTTCTTGACCTCTCGAAGATCGAGGCGGGCAAGCTCGAGTTCCACGCCGAGGACATCGATGTAGCTACGCTGGTCGGAGACGTCGTTGGCGCAGCGCAGCCGCTTGCCGCCAAGAATGGCAATCGCCTCGTCGTCGAAGGCTCCAAGGAAGCAGGCACAATACGGGCCGACCCGATGCGGCTACGTCAGATCGTACTCAATCTTTTGAGCAATGCCTGCAAGTTTACCGACAGAGGCACGGTATCGCTAACGGTGTCGCGCGACAAAGACGGCGAGCAGATCAAGTTCATAGTAGCCGACACCGGCATCGGAATGACGTCGGAACAGCTCGGCAAATTGTTCCAGGAATTCAGCCAAGCCGATAGCTCGACGACACGGAAATATGGAGGCACCGGCCTTGGCCTCGCCATAACAGACCGGCTTTGCAAGATTATGGGCGGCAGTATTGCGGTTGAGAGCGCGCCCGGAAAAGGCACAACGTTCACGGTCACGCTGCCAGCGCAACATCACGCCGCGTCTACGCCGACGCCGGTTGAAAGCGGTAAACGCATCACGGCCCTTACCACCCCAGGACGCCGAACCGACCGTGTTCTGGTGATTGACGACGATGCGACCGTCCGCGACATGATGCGCCGCTATCTGAGTCGTGAAGGTTTCGACGTCGTGACTGCACATGACGGCAATGAAGGCATTGCATTGGCGCGCGAGCTCATGCCGTCTGTGATCACGCTCGATATCCTGATGCCCGGCACCGGCGGCTGGTCGGTCCTACAGGAACTCAAGGGCGATCCGGATCTCGCCGCCATACCCGTAATCATGATTTCGATCCTCGATGAGCAGCAAAAAGGTATTGCGCTCGGCGCTTCCGGTTATCTCAGTAAGCCGATCGATCGGACCATACTGGCGGCGCTACTTGAGAACTTCAAGTTCGCGAGTGAGATACCACGCGTTCTCGTCGTCGAAGATGACGGAACGACGCGCCTGATGCTGGCACGCCTGCTTAAGAGTGAGGGCTGGGAAGTGTCCGAGGCGACGAACGGTAAGACCGGATTGGAGCAGCTTCGGAATGTTCCGCCTGACCTAATTCTACTAGATTTGATGATGCCGGAGATGGACGGCTTTGAGTTCCTGGCGCAACTACGCCGCGATCCGAAACATGAAAAGACGCCGGTCATCATTGTCACCGCGGCTGATCTCAGCGCCGATGAGCGCCGTCGCCTCGACGGCGGCGTCAGTCACGTCTTAGAAAAGGCGGCCTACGCACGCGATGAACTCCTGGACCAGATTCGCCGGCTCGTGGCGAACCACGCCGAGACCATGAAATTGACCGGGACAGGCGACTAGCGATGGCCAAGATTCTCTATGTAGAAGACAATGAAGACAACATCTACATGTTGAGTAGTCGGCTCGGCCGGCGCGGACATCAGGTTTTGGTCGCGCGCGACGGCCAAGAAGGCATTGACATGGCCCAACGCGAAATGCCGGCGCTTATCATCATGGACCTCAATCTTCCGGTTATCGATGGATGGGAGTCGACTAGGCGCCTCAAGGCGGCGCCGGAAACGCGGCACATCCCCATCATCGCCCTGTCCGCCCATGCCATGTCGGGCGATCGCGAACGTGCGCTAGCGGCGGGTTGCGACGACTACGATACCAAACCCGTAGAGCTTCCACGATTGTTGCAAAAGATCGGGGCAGCGCTCGATGAATGAATACGGCAATGACTGAGGCTATACCCGCAATCCTTCTCGTCGATGACGACGAGGGCAACCGCTACACTTTATCGCGCCGCTTACAGCGCGAGAATTTCACGGACATCACCGAAGCGGTCGATGGCCGGGCGGCGCTGAAGGTATTGCGCGAGCGCCCGTTCGATTTGGTGCTGCTCGATGTCATGATGCCGGAGATGGACGGCTATGAGGTGCTAAATCACATCAAGTCCGACATGAATCTTCGGGATATTCCGGTCATCATGATATCTGCGCTGGACGCCATCGACAGCGTGGTGCGGTGCATCGAACTGGGCGCCGAAGATTACCTGCCCAAACCTTTCAACGCGACCCTCTTGAAGGCGCGCATCGGCGCCTCGCTGGAAAAGCGGCGTCTGCGCTTTCAGGAAGAAGCCTATATCCGTCAAATTGAGACCGAGAAGCGCAGGAGCGACGAGTTGCTACACGCGGTGCTGCCGCCCGGCGCAATTCGCGAATTGAAAGCCACCAACGAGGTGCGGCCGCGCCGGTATGAAGGCGTCGCCGTACTGTTTTGCGACATCGTTGAATTCACTTCGTATTGCGATCGGACCGCACCGGAACAGGTCGTGGCGGAACTGCAAACCCTGATCGAGGAGTTCGAACATATCGTCGCCACTCACGGATTGGAAAAGATCAAGACGATCGGTGATGCGCTCTTGGCTACGGCAGGGCTACTGCAGCCGGTGGACGAACCATTAATTGCAGCGGTGCGCTGCGGGCTCAATCTCGTCGCGGGTACGCGACGTGTCAGTCCGCATTGGGGCATTCGCGTTGGCATTCATCATGGGCCCGTCGTCGCCGGGATCGTCGGCAAGCGCCAATTCCTCTTCGACTTGTGGGGCGACACGGTGAACATGGCCGCGCGGGTCAGCGCTTGCGCGGAGGTGAATTCTGTTTTCATGTCGAGTTTGGAATGGATGCGCATCCGAAACCGATGCCAGGCCAAAACCCATGGCGCGTTTGACTTGAAAGGGAAAGGTCCCATTGAGCTCGTCGAGTGCCGGGCGATCAAATAAAGCTATCGGGTGCGCCCTCCGTCCGGAACGTGCGTGCGCAGCATCCAGCCCCAGCGGCCAGAGAGCTCGCGCCTGTGATCGAGCGCGGGCATGATCGGGGCGGCGCCCCCGACGAGGAAAAATCCGATCAGGGAGGGCCGTGAGCGTCAAAGCTCCGTCCATCACAAAAGGTGTTGCTGACTTCTGGCTTCCCAGGTGCAGCTACGCGCGCGGGTGAGCAGATGAACCATAAGTTTCTAATGCTGCGCAAGCCATATAACCAGATTGAACTTAGCATATTTATTCTGGCAGTTCTGCAGAAATGAAATTCGGCATCAGATACGCGTGACGTCGGCGGCAAGGATATAACCGACACCTCTAACGGTCTTGATGAGCGAAGGGTGCTCAGAGTCTAGTTCAATCTTTCTACGCAGGCGACCAACCAATGTATCAATGGATCGGTCAAACGGCGCCCATTCCTGTCCTTTCATCATATTCATGATGGTATCTCGCGAGAGTACGCGTGTCGGATGTTTTACAAGGAGCTCAAGCAGGTTGAACTCGGCAGTCGTTAGATCCGCCCTCTGATCATCAACGGTTCGTAGCTCACGCGCGGTTATATCAAGCACCCAATCGGAGAAAGCGTATTTTTCATGCTCGCCCGGTTTAAGTGTCCGCTGTGCACCTGCCGTTGGGTCGTATCGCCTCAAAACGGCTCGGACGCGGGCAAGTACCTCTCGTACGTTAAAAGGCTTGGTGATGTAGTCATCGGCACCAAGCTCCAGGCCGATAATCTTATCTATATCGTCAACCTTAGCGGTGACCATGATTATCGGAATATGATGCTTGGCACGCACCTCCTGCGCCAGCGCTAACCCATCTTCACCAGCGAGTTTGAGGTCGAGAGTGATTAAATTCGTGGGTTGTGCCTCAATTAGTGAACGCATCTCCTGGCCATTTGCAGCCTCGCTGACAATATAGCCCTCCGTTTCAAGCAGGTTTCGCAATAATGTGCGGACCTGAATATCGTCGTCCACTACTATGATCCGCGCTGGCGTGGTTGTCATCATCTGAATAGCCCCGCATTGGACACTTGAAGTATTCACGTGGTTGCTGCGCGCAAAATTGTCGCGCAATGTCTCGACTGAGGTGTTGCATATAGGCGCGTCATTCGGCATTCGTCGATCTAAGATAGCGTCGCGAAAACAAACGGAGTATTTCCGTCCGGCATTGAGGTTTTTGTCGTCAGCAAAATCGTTACATTTTTTGCCGCCGGATGATTGTCTATGTTATTGCCCCCGAATAACTGGGCATGGTATCCGGGATCTACGTGAGCTGCGATGAACTCACGGGGTGAACGATATCCGAGCGCCTTGTGCGGGTGAACCCCGTTGTAGTGGATCATCCAAGCTGAAAGCTGGTTTATAACCGTCCTTGGGCGGCAACGGCGGCAGCCGTAACCGTTTTTTGCGTCCGTGGCATGGTCGAGCGCCTCCTTGAGGATCTTCGCCTTGAGCTCCTGGGCTTGGCGCCGCAGATCCTTGACCCCACCACTGGTCGCCGCCCGCGCCATATCGCCCGCCAGCCTCTTCTTCCCGGCTTCCAGGAACTCCTTGGACCAAGCGTAATAAAGGCTCTCGGCAATCCCCTCACGGCGGCACAGCTCGGCAATGCTGGACTCCCCGCGAAGGCCGTCCAGAACGATGCGGATTTTTATCTCATCGACGAGCCGGCAGGGGTATGATGCCGGCCGCGGTGGCGGGCGGGAGGCCGATTCTGTCTTGGTCTTCAAGACCGTAGATGAGCCTGGCTCCCCGCCCGTCGTTCCGGTGAACCCGAACAGTCGCTCGGTCCGCACAGTGAGACCGCATTCGCAAGGACGGGTCATGGAACAGAGGTTCGTTGGTATCGATGTGGCGAAAGATCGCTTGGATGTCCATGTGCGCCCCTCGGGCGACACCTTCGCGTTAGTCCGTGATGGCGAAGGCGTGGCGGCTCTAGTCAAGCGCCTCCGCGCAGCCATCCCACAATTGATTGTGCTCGAAGCGACCGGCGGCTTCGAGCAAGTGGTGGCGGCCCAACTCGCCGCTGCCCGTCTGCCGCTGGTCGTGGTCAATCCACGCCAAATTCGCGACTTCGCCCGCGCTACCGGCCGTCTCGCCAAGACCGACCGCATCGACGCCGCGGTCATCGCCCACTTTGCCGAGGCGGTACGGCCTCCCGTACGGCCGCTGCCGGACAAGCAGGCTCGCGTACTTGACGAACTCGTCACCCGTCGGCGTCAGGTGATCGAGATGATGACCGCCGAAGGCAACCGCGCCCGCCAAATCGAGAACAAGCGCCTCAAGAAGCGGATCGAGCGCCTACGCTCTTTCCTGGAGACAGAGCTCTCTGCGATCGACGCCGATCTCGATGAGATCATTCGTGGCACTCCGATCTGGCGCGAGAGCGAAGAACTTCTGAAGAGCGTACCCGGCGTCGGCAACGTCGTCGCCCGCACTCTGATCGCCGAACTACCGGAACTCGGCACCCTCGACCGCCGCAAGATCGCCGCCCTCGTCGGCGTCGCTCCATTCAGCCGAGACAGCGGCACTATGCGCGGACGGCGGACAGTCTGCGGGTCAGCGCGGCCTAGGCGGTCCGCTGGGTGGGATGGCACGAGCAGTCCGGTAACGTCCAGACTCTTGCGCACATTTTTTTCAGGCAACGGCTCCGGCTTGGTTGTTCTGCGGCTGATACAGCGGCCGCATGTTCATGTAGCGCTTAGTCGACCACGCTGTTCCGGCGATATGGCGTAGACGGGCGGCTGCAAGATTGAGGCACGATTGGCCATCTGGAAATGCCCCAACGACCCGTGTCCGCCGCCGGATCTCTCTCATGATGCGCTCCAATGGATTATTGGTGCGAATCTTCTGCCAGTGAATATCCGGAAAGGCGTAGTAGGTCAGCGTCTCGTTGACGGCCTGCTCGACGAGATCGGCTGCCTTGTTCATCTTATGAGCTCTCAGCTCCTCAATGACCGTTCTCGCCTTCCGCTCGGCCGCTTCGCGGCTCTCCTGCGCGTGAATCGCCTTGAGCATGTGGGCCACGTCGCGGACCTTGGTTGCCGGCACGTGGCTGAAGATATTGCGGTAAAAATGCACGACACATCGCTGCCAGTTGGCCTTGGGTAGATACTCTGCGGCGCTCTCGACCAGGCCGCGGCAGCCATCGGAAATGATCAACTGAACCCCTGTGCGGCCCCGATCGACCAGATGGCGCAGGAATGCCGACCAGCCGGGCTTGTCTTCCTTGGCCCCCTCACAGATGCCCAGAATCTCCCGATATCCTTCCGAATTGACGGCGCTGGCCACGAGCAGCGAAACATTGCGAACCTCGCCCGCCCAGCTGCGCTTCATCACGATCCCGTCCAGATAAAGATAGGGATGCTCGCCTTCGATAGGCCGGTTCCGCCAAGCCTCGATCTTGGCGTAGATCTTCTTGTTCAGGTTCGACACCGTGCTTGGGCTCACCCGGGTACCCCAGAGCGCCTCCGTGATGTCCTCGACCCGCCTGACGGAAATCCCCGCCAGGTACATCTCGATCAGCGCTTCCTCGACCGAGCTCTCCCGCCGGCGATAGCGCTCGATAATCGCGGTCTCGAAGGTCTGGCGCCGCAGCTTCGGGATCTTCAGGCTGACATCCGCCCGCCTTGGTGTGCAGCGTCCGCTCGTAGCGGCCCGCCCGGGTATCCTGCCGGGCCTCGCTGCGCTCGTAGCGGCCGGCACCGCAGAGCCGGTCAGCTTCGGCGTCCAGCATCGCATTGAGCGTCTCTTCGACCGTCCCGCGGACCATCTCGCCCAGGTGGTCCCGGATACGGGCCTCGTCTATCTGGATGACCTGGCCCATCGTCTTCTCGTCACTCATCGGTTGCTCCTCCTTCAGTCTAGAAGAAGCCGCACATCCTGAAAGTGCGAAAAAGTCTTTACGTTATC
>JARRNI010000115.1:0-14627 GCA_037385125.1 Pseudolabrys sp. | reverse complement strand
CCCCAGGCCAATCGTCAACCGCGACGCCGACCTGACGAGCGAGATCGCCGCATGGCGGCGCGACCCGCATGCCCATCCCGAGCTGAGGTTCGACGTCAACCGCACCGCCGGCGTGGTCGCCGAGAAGCTGCGCGAATTCGGCTGCGACGACGTGGCGACCGGCATCGGGCGCACCGGGGTGGTGGGGGTCATCCACGGGCGAAAGGGAACTTCCGACAAGGCGATCGGCCTGCGCGCCGACATGGACGCCCTGCCGATCGAGGAGGCGACCGGCCTGCCGTACAAGTCGACCGTGGCAGGCAAGATGCACGCTTGCGGCCATGACGGCCACACCGCCATGCTGCTCGGCGCAGCGCGCTATCTCGCCGACACGCGCAACTTCGCCGGCAGCGCGGTGCTGATCTTCCAGCCGGCCGAGGAGGGCGGCGGCGGCGGCAAGGTCATGGTGCAGGACGGCCTGATGGAGCGCTTCAAGATCGGCGAGGTCTACGGCATGCATAACCTGCCGGATCTGCCGGTCGGACAGTTCGCGCTGCGCCCGGGACCGACCATGGCGGCGGCCGATTTCATGTCGATCGAGATCGAGGGCAAAGGCGGCCACGCGGCGCGCCCGCATTTCTCGGTCGACAGCGTGCTAGTCGGCGCGCAGATCGTCAACAACGTCCAGTCGATCGTATCGCGCAATGTCGATCCGCTGGAATCGGCGGTGATTTCGATCTGCACGTTCCACGCCGGCAATACCGACAACGTCATTCCGCAGACCGCGCAACTGCGCGGGACCGCGCGTAGCCTGTCGCCGAAAGTGCGCGACCTGCTGGAGCGGCGGCTGAAGGAAGTGGTGGAGGCCACGGCAGCGCAGCACGGCGCCAAGGCGATGTTGAAATACCGCCGCGGCTATCCGGTGCTGATCAACCACGCGGCACAGACCGACTTCGCCACCAAGGTGGCGCGCGAAGTGGCGGGCGGTGAGAAAGTCAGTGCCGACATGCCGCCGGTCATGGGGGCGGAGGATTTCTCCTTCATGCTCAACGCGCGGCCGGGCGCCTTCATCTTCATCGGCAACGGCGAGAGCGCGGGGCTGCATCACCCGGCCTATGACTTCAACGACGAGGCGATCCCGTTCGGCACGTCATATTGGGTGAAGCTGGTGGAGACCGCGCTGGCGGGGTGAGGCGCGGCTACAGCGGTTCGCCCGCCATCTTGACCGGATGACAGACGGCGTGGGCGGCGATCAGGCGACCGCACAGCCGGGCGGCGGCGGTGTAGGTGGGCATCGGGCCGATGATCAGCCGGTAGTGCAGGACGTTGTTGCGCCGCTCGGCCAGCGCATAGGGTTTCAGGTCGCCGAGTAGCGAGCCGAAACGGGCCTCCGCCGCCGCCCACTGCATGCGCAGCAGCATGCGGCTAGAAGCGCCGGCGACTGAGAGGCCGAACTGCGGCTTCTCGGACTTCCGGCCCTTGGGCGCCAGCGCGGCCACCCGCTCCGGCGGCATCGGCACCACCACTTGCACTGGCGTCTGCCGGGCGGGCGCCTGCGGCGGCGCGGCGGCCAGTTTGGCCGATGCGGCCGAGGCCTGTGTGCTGCTTTCCTCGGCCGGAGTGGCCTTGGCCTGGTCAGCACCGCTTTCCTCAGCCGGCGCGGCCGTCTCCGTTGGAGCGGCCTTGTCCGCTGCGGCCGGTTTGGCAGGCTCGGGTTTGGCTGCTGCAGCCGGCTGGCCGGCCGTCTGCTGCGCCGGCTTCGGCGCGGCCGGTGGCGATGGGGCCGACGCCGTGACCCGGGGGGCGGCGACCGCCGGCGGCGGGCTCTTGCTTTCCGCGCGTGCCGTCTCGAGCTGCCGCTTGATGGAACCGGTCAGGTCATCCAGGCTGTGCTCGAGGCTGGCGATGCGCTCGGTCATGCGCTCGCGGTCGGCGGTGAGCATGCGCACCTGGGTTTGCAGCCGCGCCATTTCGGCATCCTCGGCCCGCCGTGGCGGCGGCAGTTTCGCCACCGCCGCAGGCGCTTCGGGCGGTGCGAAGGCGAGCTTCAGCCGCTCGCTGCCCGTATGGGTCTGGGTCGTAACGGCGAGCGCGGCCAGCGCCAGCGCCGCACCCACGCCCCAGCCGGTCGGCCGCCAGAGCGCGCGCATGTCGAACATGCGCGGGCTGTCCGGTTGGCGCGGGGCGGTGTCGGTCGCCATGGGATCCTGCTCGAATGGGCGAATCATTGAAAACATTAGCAGAATCCGGCAAATCGCGCTTCGCCGCGGTGCGCGCCCGCGCCACATGACGTTCCTTTTACCCCTGGCCCTGTAGGGTTAGGGTGCCCGCTCCACAAAAGCCCGAAACGAGCCGACAAGCCGATGAAGGGACGGACCTGCCTTGCCATTGTTCTCGCCGCCGGCGAGGGCACGCGCATGCGCGCTGCACTGCCCAAGGCGCTCAACCCGCTAGGCGGGCGCACGCTGCTGGCGCATGTGCTGACGGCGGCGGGCGAAGCCGGCTGCGGCGAGGCCGCCGTGGTGATCGGTCCCGACCATGCGGCGGTGGCGGACGAGGCGCGCGCCCGCGCGCCCAAAGCGCAAATATTCGAGCAGCGCGAGCGCAAGGGCACCGCCCATGCGGTGCTGATGGCGCGCGATGCCATCGCGCGCGGCGCCGACGACGTGCTGGTGATGTTCAGCGATACCCCGCTGGTGCGGCCGCAGACGCTCGCTCGCTTGCGTGCCGCGCTGCGTGATGGCGCAGGCGTCGTGGTGCTCGCGTTTCGTCCTGCCGATCCGACCGGCTACGGCCGGCTGCTGACGCAGGACGACGCATTGATCGCCATCCGCGAGGACAAGGACGCGAGCGCGGAGGAGCGGCGCATCGGCCTTTGCAATGGCGGCCTGATGGCGCTTTCCGGCAAGCACGCATTGGCGCTGCTCGAGCGCATCGGCGACGACAATGCCAAGGGCGAATACTATCTCACCGACGCGGTTGCCATCGCCCGCGACATGGGCTTGAAGGCGGTAGCGATCGAAACGACGGAGGACGATGTGCGCGGCATCAACACCAAGGCGCAACTGGCGGAAACCGAAGCGGTGTTGCAGCAGCGGCTGCGCGCCGCCGCCATGGAGGCGGGCGTCACGCTGGTGGCGCCGGAGACCGTGTTTCTGTCGGCCGACACCAAGCTCGGCCGCGACGTCACCATAGAGCCGAATGTGATGTTCGGTCCCGGCGTCACGGTGGAGGACGGCGCCACCATCAAATCGTTCTCGCACCTGGAAGGCGCGCATGTGGGCAAGGGCGCGCGCGTCGGTCCGTTCGCGCGGCTCAGGCCCGGCGCCGATCTCGGCACCGACGTGCATATCGGCAATTTCGTCGAGGTGAAGGCGGCCAAGATCGAGGACGGCGCCAAGGCCAATCACCTCACTTACATCGGCGACGCCCGCGTCGGGGCCGGCGCCAATGTCGGTGCCGGCACCATCACCTGCAACTACGACGGCTTTGACAAGCACTGTACCGACATCGGCAAGAAGGCCTTCATCGGCTCGAATTCAGCGCTGGTGGCGCCGGTTACGATCGGCGACGGCGCCTATGTCGGTACCGGCACGGTGGTGACCAAGGACGTGCCACCGGGCGCGCTGGCTATCGCGCGCGGCAAGCAAACGATTAAGGAAGGCTGGGTAAAACGCTTGCAGGACATCAAGGCCTTGAGCAAAAGCATGCGCAAGGCGCCGCCGAAAAAGCGCGCGTGAGACCCGCAAAAAGACCCGGCCGGCCGCTGTCACACGGCGAAATGCCTTGTGATTTCCGGAAAGTAGGCGGCAGCGGCTAAACCATGCAGATAGACTGAAGGGGGCCAGCCAGCCGCCATGTGCGGAATCGTCGGAATGCTCGGGCGCGAACCGGTCGCGCCCCGCCTGGTCGACGCGCTCAAGCGCCTCGAATACCGCGGCTACGACTCCGCCGGGGTCGCCACTCTGGAGCAGGGCAAGCTGGTGCGCCGGCGCGCGCAAGGCAAGCTGAAGGCGCTGGAGACCAAGCTCGAGCGCGAGCCGTTGCAAGGCCAAAGCGGCATCGGCCATACCCGCTGGGCCACCCACGGCAAGCCGAGCGAAAACAACGCGCATCCGCACGCCACCGACCGCGTCGCAGTCGTGCACAACGGCATCATCGAGAATTTCCGCGAACTGCGCGAGCAACTCACCGCCAAGGGCTGCACGTTCGCCACCGACACCGACACCGAGGTGGTGGCGCATCTGGTGACGCAAGAATTGAAGGCCGGCAAGGCGCCAAAGGAGGCGGTGGTGGCGGCGCTCAAACAGTTGCGCGGCGCCTTCGCGCTCGCTTTCCTGTTCGCCGGCGAGGACGACCTGATGATCGCGGCGCGCAAAGGCTCGCCGCTGGCGATCGGCTATGGCGACGGCGAGATGTATCTCGGCTCCGACGCCATCGCGCTGGCGCCGTTCACCGGCACCATCAGCTATCTTGAGGACGGCGACTGGGCGGTGCTCACGCGCAAGGGTGCAGAGATTTTCGACGCGCAGAGCACGGCGATCAAGCGGCCCGTGATCAAGTCGGCGGCGTCGGGCCTGCTGATCGAAAAAGGCAACTTCAAGCACTTCATGGCCAAGGAGATTCACGAGCAGCCGGAGGTGGTCGGTCACACGCTCGCCCACTACATCGACATGGTGAACGAGCGCATCGTGCTGCCGGCCGAGCTGCCGTTCGACTGGACCAAGCTCAAGCGGCTGTCGATCTCGGCTTGCGGCACCGCCTTCTATGCCGGGCTGGTGGCGAAGTACTGGTTCGAGCGCTTCGCTAAGCTGCCGGTGGAAATCGATATCGCCTCCGAATTCCGCTACCGCGAGGCGCCGATGGAGCCGGGCGATCTCGCCATCTTCATTTCGCAGTCGGGCGAGACCGCTGATACGCTGGCGAGCCTGCGCTACGCCAAGGAACGCGAGCTGCACGTGTTGTCGGTGGTCAACGTGCCAACCTCGACCATCGCGCGCGAAAGCGGCGTCGTGATGCCGACCCTGGCCGGCCCCGAGATCGGCGTCGCCTCGACCAAGGCCTTCACCTGCCAGCTTTCGGTGCTGGCCTGTCTCGCCATCGCCGCCGGGCGCGCCCGCGGCGAGTTGGCGGACACGGACGAGCACAAGCTGGTGCATGCGCTGGTCGAGATCCCGCGTCTGATGACGCAGGCGCTGGCGACCGAGCCGCAGATCGAGAAGCTGGCGCACGAGCTCACCAAGGTACGCGACGTGCTCTATCTCGGCCGCGGCACGTCTTTCCCGATCGCCATGGAAGGCGCGCTCAAGCTGAAGGAAATCTCCTATATCCACGCCGAGGGCTATGCCGCCGGCGAGCTTAAGCACGGGCCGATCGCACTGATCGACGAGACCATGCCGGTGATCGTGATCGCGCCGCACGACCGCGTGTTCGAGAAGACGCTGTCGAACATGGAGGAGGTCGCCGCCCGCGGCGGCCGCATTATCCTGGTCACCGATCCGCAGGGTGCCAAGGAGGCCGCCATGGACAAAGTGGAAACGCTGACGCTGCCCGACATGGCGGCGACGGTGACGCCGCTGGTCTATGCCCTGCCGGTGCAGTTGCTCGCCTACCATACCGCGGTCGCGCTCGGCACTGACGTGGACCAGCCGCGCAACCTCGCAAAATCGGTTACGGTTGAATAGATAGGGCGAGCAGGGGTTTGCAAAACCGCCGCCGGTTTTCGGACAAGATCATGCGGCAGGACCAGCGCATGATCCCGAAAAGTGGGAACCGGTTTTCGGAAAAGATCATGCGCAAACAAAGTGTTAGGGACGCGCGTTGATTCAGTCTGATGGGACCTGGCTCTAGCCGCCCGGAAGGCCGGGCGGGAAATCCGCCCAAAAAGCCGCCAAACAAAGCAATGAGCGACTACGAAGAGCAACCAGGCGAAGAGTTCGCCCATGACGTGGAGGAGGTCGCGGCCGCCTCCCATACCGGCATGGCCGGGCGCATCCGCAACTGGTTCCTCACCGGCCTAGTGGTGGCGGGCCCGCTGGCGGTCACCGCCTGGCTGATCTGGTCGGTAGTGAACTGGGCCGACGACGTGGTGCGGCCGTTCATTCCGCCGGCCTACCGGGCCGAAACCTATCTGCCGTGGCCGATCCCTGGCACCGGCCTCGTGATCGCCTTCGTCGCGCTGACGCTGCTCGGGTTCCTCACCGCCAACTTGGTAGGGCGCACTTTGGTGGAACTGGGCGAGGGCCTGCTCAGCCACATGCCGATCGTGCGGCCGATCTACAAGACCATGAAGCAGATCTTCGAGACGCTGTTCTCCAAGACCGGTTCGACGTTCCGCAAAGTGGCGCTGGTGGAATTCCCGGCGCCCGGCATGTGGTCGCTGGTGTTCCTGTCGCAGCCGCCGAGCGGCGAGGTGGCGGCCAAGCTTCCGGAGGGCGACCACATCTCCGTGTTCCTGCCGTGCACGCCCAACCCGACCACCGGCTTCTTCTTTTTCGTCAAGCGCAATGAGCTGCGCGAGCTCGACATTTCGGTCGAGAAGGCGATGACGCTGTTGATCTCGGCCGGCATGGTGCAGCCCGACGGCGAGGAGCAAAAGAAGCTCGGCGCGCTCGCCGCCAATGCGCGGGCGGCGCAGGCGCTGCGCAAGGCGGAGCCGGTGGAGTAGGGCCTCTCCTCATCAGCCGGCAAAGCCGGTATGCTTTCGTTGCTTTGGCGCATGCAGCGGGGGGGTGGCTCATGACTTTCGGCGAAGCAATCCGGTCCGGGTTTAACAACTATGTTGGCTTTTCCGGGCGCGCGGCGCGATCCGAATATTGGTATTGGGTGCTCTTTGTCTTCTTGGTGAACCTCGCGACGAGCATACTCGATACGGCGATTTTCCCCTTTCAACATGTTGTGTCGCCGCTCAGCGCCATCGCTACCATCATTTTGCTGCTGCCGGGCATTGCCGTCGCCGTCCGCCGCCTGCACGACATGGACCGTGCCGGCTGGTGGGTGTTGATCGCGCTGACCGTTATCGGCGGGATCGTTCTGCTGATTTGGTTCTGCTTCAAAGGCACAGACGGAGCCAACCGCTTCGGGCCGGATCCCTTGACGAGGTGACGCCCGTCAGCCCGCCCGGATCAGCTTGATCGCCTCGTCCTTGCCGAACAGATAGAGCAGGTGGCGCAGCGCCTTTCCGCGCTCGCTCTCGAGCGAAGCATCGCGCGACAGCACGAGCGCGGCATCGTCGCGCGCGGCGCCGAGATATTTGCCGTGCACTTCGAGCCGCGCGACGCGAAAGCCCGGCATGCCGCTCTGACGGGTGCCGAGCAGATCGCCTTCGCCGCGCAGGCGTAAGTCTTCCTCGGCGATGCGAAAGCCGTCTTTCGTTTCGCGCAGGATGGCGAGCCGGGCCTTGGCGGTCTCGCCGAGCGGGCTTTTGTAGAGCAGCAGGCACGTGGAATGGCCTGACCCGCGGCCGACGCGGCCGCGCAACTGATGCAGCTGCGCGAGACCGAAGCGCTCGGCTTGCTCGATCACCATGACGGTCGCCTCCGGCACATCGAGGCCGACCTCGATCACCGTGGTGGCGACCAGCAGCGTGCTCTCGCCGGACGCAAAACGCGCCATGGCCGCGTCCTTGTCGGCGCCCTTCATGCGGCCGTGTGCCAGCGCGACCTTGTCGCCGAAACGCTTGCACAACTCCTCGTAACGCTCCTGCGCAGCGGCCAGATCGCTTTTTTCCGACTCCTCCACCAGCGGGCAGACCCAATAGGCGCGATTGCCGGCTGCAAGCGCACGGCCGACCGCTTCCTCGACTTCTTCGAGCCGCGCGAGCGGGATGGTGCGGGTGTCGACCGGCTGGCGGCCGGGCGGCTTCTCGCGCAGCTCCGAGACCTCCATGTCGCCGAAAAAAGTGAGCACCAGCGTGCGCGGGATCGGTGTGGCGGTCAGCACCAGCACGTCGACCGCCTGGCCCTTCTGCGTCAGCGCCAGGCGCTGGTGCACGCCGAAGCGGTGCTGCTCGTCGACGACGGCGAGCGCGAGATCGTGAAAAGCGACGTCCTCCTGAAACAGGGCGTGGGTGCCGAGCACGAGGTCGATATCGCCCAGCGTCAGGCGATCGAGGATTTCCTTCCGCGCGGGCCCGCGCTCGCGGCCGGTGAGGATGGCGACGCGGATGTTCGCCGCTTCCGCCAGCGGCGCGATGGTCTTCAGATGCTGGCGCGCTAGAATCTCGGTCGGCGCCATGAAGGCGGCCTGGCGGCCGGCCTCGATGACGGCGGCGGCCGCGATCAGCGCCACCACCGTCTTGCCGGAACCGACATCGCCTTGCAGCAGGCGCAGCATACGTTGCGGCCGGGCGAGGTCGGTGACGATGTCGTCGACGGCCTTCTGCTGCGAATGGGTCAGCGCATAGGGCAGCGCCTTCATGATGCGCGCGCGCAGGCGGCCCTCGCTGGCCGAGCCTCTGCCGGCCTGCCGGCGCAGATGCGCGCGCATGAGCGCCAGCGCCAGTTGGCCGGCTAGCAATTCGTCATAGGCGATCCGCGTCCAGGCGGGCGTGTCGGGCACTACATCGTGCGGCTCGTGCGGCCGGTGCAGGCCGCGCAGCGCGTCGGCGAAGGGCGGAAAGCGCTCGCGCGACGCCCAGGCTTCGTCCTGCCATTCCGGCAGGGCGGGCAGGCGTTGAAGCGCGCCGTCCATGGCGCGCCGCACATTGCCGAGGGACAAGCCCTCGGTGAGCGGATAGGTCGGCTCCACCAGCGGCAGTTCGGCAAAGCCTTTTTCGTCCACCACCCGGTCGGGATGCACCATCTCCAGCATGCCGTCGTAGAACTCGGCGGTGCCGGAGACGTAGCGCGTCGCGCCGGGCGGCAGCAGCTGTTCGAGATAGTCGGGCCGCGGGTGATGACGCGGTAGGGCGCGCGCGGGCGGTGGCGCGGAGCCGGCCGGTGTTCCTCGACCCTCACCGCCACGGTCACTAGCTGGCCGTCCTGCACCGCGTTCAGCTTCGGCCGCGCGCGCCGGTCGATGGTGCCGGACGGCATGTGAAACAGCAGGTCGATGACGCGCGGCGCCTCGCGGTCGAGCAGGCGGGCATAGAGCTTTTCCAACCGCGGCCCGACGCCGGGCAGGCTGGTGAGCGAGGCGAACAGCGGGTTGAGCACGGGCGGGCGCATGGGCGACATGCTGGCTTGCGGGGCGGGCTTGCGCAACGCAGGCCTGTGCAAAGCGGGCGCTGACAAGGAGGGAGCGGCCCTCTATATAAGCCGCACCCGGCCCCGTCCGGGCTTTTGGCGTTGGAGACAAGCTTGCAAGAACTGTCGAGCGAAGGGCTGGATGGCCGGCGGCGGCGCCTGCTGTTCCGTTGCCGCCACCGCGGCATTCGTGAAATGGACTTTGTGCTCGGCCGCTTTGCAGATAGCGAGCTTGACGGGCTGAGCGAGCGCGAGCTCTGCGAGCTCGAGCGCTGGCTGGAAATCCCCGATCAGCAGATTTTCGCCTGGGTCAACGGTTCGGAGGCCGTGCCGGCGGAGATTGACACCGTGCTGTTCCGGCGCCTGCGCGCTTTCCATGGCATGAGCACGAGTACCGAATGAGCAAATCCCCCGCCGAACGGCTGCGCGCCGGCAAGCCGCTCACGCTCGCCCAGATTGCCGACGGCGCCGAGGGGCTGGTGCTCGCCGATCTGGTGCGCGCCATTGCCGCCGGCAGGGACGCGCCGGCGGTATCGCTCGCGGTGATCTGCCGCGACGGCCAGCGCATGGCGCAATTATCGCGCGCGCTTTCCTTTTTCGGCCCCGACCTGCTGACCATGGAATTTCCGGCCTGGGACTGCCTGCCCTATGACCGGGTGTCGCCCAATGCCCCCGTGGTGGCGCAGCGCATGACCGCGCTATCGCGGCTGGCACGGGTGAAGGGCCGCGACCGGCCGTCGGTGCTGCTCACCACCGTCAACGCCGCGCTGCAGCGGGTGCCGGCGCGCGAGTTCGTCGCCACCCATGCGCTGTCGGTTGCGCCCGGCAACGTCACCGGCATGCACAGCATCATCGAGTGGCTGGAGCTCAACGGCTTCCTGCGCGCTTCCACTGTGCGCGAGCCCGGCGACTACGCGGTGCGCGGCGGCATTCTCGATCTCTATCCGCCCGGTATGGACATGCCGGTGCGGCTCGATTTCTTCGGCGACACGCTGGAGACCATCCGCAGCTTCGACCCGCAGACGCAGAGAAGCGAGATGGAAATGCGCGGGCTCGATCTGGTGCCGGTGGCCGAGTTCCAGCTCGTCACCGAGACCATCCGCCGCTTTCGCACCGGCTATGTGGCGGAGTTCGGCGCGGCGGGGCCGAACGATCTCCTGTACGAGGCGGTGAGCGAGGGCAGGCGCTACCCCGGCATGGAGCATTGGCTGCCGCTGTTCCATGGCAAGATGGAAACGTTGTTCGACTACCTGCCGGGCACGCCGCTCGCATTCGAGCCGCTCGGCGAGGACGCCGCGCGTGAGCGCTTCGCGCAGATTTCCGATTACTACGAGGCGCGGCGGCAGGCCTTGAGCGAAGGCGTGACGCCGCCCTACAAGCCGCTGCCGCCCGATCGGCTCTACCTCGGCGAAAGCGAATGGGAGAAACGCCTGGCGACCGGCGCGCTCGCCAAGCTCACGCCCTTCGCGGTGCCGGAGGCAGCCGACGTGATCGACATCGGCGCGCGCGCCGGGCGCAATTTCGCCGCTGAGCGTGCCGAGCCCAACGCCAACGTGTTCGAGGCGGTGAGCGAGCACGTGCTCGCCCTGCAGGCCAAGGGCAAGCAGGTCGCAATCGCGCTGTGGAGCGAGGGCGCGCGCGAGCGCATGAGCCACGTGCTGGCCGACCACCGGCTGCACAATTTGACGCCGGTGGTTTCGTGGCCGCAAGCCGCAGGCCTGCCGACGCACACGGTGGCGCTGGCGGTGCTCGGCATCGAACAGGGCTTCGAGACCGAGCAGGCCGCGGTCATCAGCGAGCAGGACATTCTGGGCGACCGGCTGGTGCGGCCGCGCCGGGCCAGCAAGCGGGCGGAGAACTTCATCGCCGAGGTGACCAGCCTCGCGCCCGGCGACCTGGTGGTGCACGTCGACCACGGCATCGGCCGCTTCGCCGGATTGCAGGCAATTCAAGCTGCCGGCGCGCCGCACGACTGCCTCGAAATCCATTACGCCGACGACAGCAAGCTCTATCTGCCGGTGGAGAATGTCGAGCTGTTGTCGCGCTACGGCTCGGAGGAATCCGGCGTCGAGCTCGACCGGCTCGGCAGCCATAACTGGCAGGCGCGCAAGGCGCGCATGAAGAGCCGCAGCCAGGAAATCGCCGGCGAGCTGATCCAGGTCGCTCCCTACGAAGAGACCGACGACCAGCTGGCCGCCATCGAGGCGACCGTCAGGGATCTCGGCTCCGGCCGGCCGATGGACCGGCTGGTGTGCGGCGACGTCGGCTTCGGCAAGACCGAGGTGGCGCTGCGCGCCGCCTTCATCGCCGCGTTGAGCGGCAAGCAGGTGGCGCTGATCGTGCCGACCACGCTGCTGGCGCGCCAGCATTTCAAGACCTTCACCGAGCGATTTCGCGGCTTTCCGGTCAACGTGGCGCAGCTTTCCCGTCTGGTCAGCCACAGCCAGGTGGCGGCGGCCAAGGCCGGGCTCGCCGACGGTTCGATCGACATCGTCATCGGCACCCACGCGCTGCTCGGCCGCGGCGTCAAATTCAAGGACTTGGGCCTTTTGGTGGTCGACGAAGAGCAGCATTTCGGCGTCGCCCACAAGGAGAAGCTCAAGCAGTTGCGCGCGGAAGTGCACGTTCTGACGCTCACCGCCACGCCGATCCCGCGCACCTTGCAGCTGGCGCTCACCGGCGTACGCGACCTTTCCATCATCGCCTCGCCGCCGGTCGACCGCCTGGCGGTGCGCACCTTCGTCTCGCCGTTCGATCCGGTACCCGTGCGCGAGGCGCTGTTGCGCGAGAAATACCGCGGCGGCCAGGCCTTCTATGTCTGCCCGCGCATCGAGGACCTGGCCGGCGCCAAGGACTTCCTCGACAACAATGTGCCCGAAGTGCGCGTCGCCGTCGCGCACGGGCAGATGCCGGCGGCCGTGCTCGACGACATCATGTCGGCCTTCTACGACGGCAAATACGACGTGCTGCTGTCGACTACGATCATTGAATCCGGTCTCGACATCCCGACTGCCAACACGCTGATCGTGCACCGCGCCGACCGTTTCGGCCTGGCGCAGCTCTATCAGCTGCGCGGCCGGGTAGGGCGCGCCAAGCTGCGCGCCTATGCACTGCTGACGCAGCCGGCGCAGAAGCCGATCACGCCGCAGGCCGAACGGCGGCTGAAAGTGCTGCAATCGCTCGACACCCTGGGTGCCGGCTTCCAGCTCGCCTCGCACGATCTCGACATCCGCGGCGCCGGCAATCTCCTGGGCGAGGAGCAGTCCGGCCACATCAAGGAGGTCGGCTTCGAGCTCTATCAGCAGATGCTCGAAGAGGCGGTGCTGAGCGCGAAGGCCGGCATCACCGCGCCGGTCGAGGACCGCTGGTCGCCGCAGATCACCATGGGCACGCCGGTGCTCATTCCGGACGATTATGTCGCCGACCTGTCGGTGCGGCTGGCGCTCTACCGGCGTCTGGCCGAGATCGAAGATGAGCGCGACATCGACGGTTTCGCTGCCGAGCTGGTCGACCGCTTCGGCAAGCTGCCGGTCGAGGTCGAGCACCTGCTGCAGGTGGTGGCGATCAAGGCGCTATCACGCCGCGCCAATGTGGAGAAGGTCGATGCCGGCCCGAAGGGCGTGGTGCTCGCCTTTCGCGACAATGTGTTCGCCAATCCCGAAGGGCTGATCACTTACATCGGCAAGCAGGGCAGCGGCGTGAAGATCAGGCCGGACCAGAAGGTGGTGTTCTTCGAGGATTGGCAGAAGCCGATCGAACGGCTCAAGGGCACGGCGCAGATCCTGCGCAAGCTGGTGTCGATCGCCGAGCCGGCCAAAGCGGCGTAGCCTTCGGCCGTTCCCCGCACGCGGTGCAGCGCGTAGCGCAGCGAAGCGGTGCACCGCAGATTCGGGGTCCCGGTTCAAGAAACCGGGGTCCCGGGCCAGCGGCGCAACATTCGCTCACGCTCATGCTGCGCCGCGCCCGGGACACGAACGCCCTCTCAATGCGGCATCCTGAGCACCGGCTTGATGGTCTTGCCGGATTCCGAATCCGCGGCCGCGCGGTTGATGTCGGCGAGCTCGTAGAAAGTGATCAACCGTTCGAGCGGAAAGCGGCCGGCGGCGATATGATCGACCAGCGCCGGAATGAACTCTTTCGGCTGGCTGTCGCCCTGCACCACGCCCCGCACCGTGCGGCCCGGCTGCAGGAACGGCATTTCGAACGAGGCCTCGGTCCCGGCGCGCGCGCTGCCGAGCAGCACGCAGGTGGCGGCCGGCATCAGCGCCTCGATGGCCTCGCGCAGCACCGAAGGCTGCGCCGAGGCCTCCAGCGAGAACCGCAAGCCATGGCCGGTGAGCTTGCGGATTTCCGCCACCACGTCGGTGCGGCCGCTGTGGTTGATGGTGTGGGTGGCGCCCAGTTCGCGCGCCAGCGCCAGGCGATGATCGTGCACGTCGACCGCGATGATGGGATCGCAGCCGGCGATCTTCGCCGCCATCAGGCCGGAAAGGCCGACCGAGCCGACGCCGAACACCCCGAAGCTGTCGCCCGGCGCAGGCTTCATCACGTTGAGCACCGCGCCGGCGCCCGTCTGGCCGCCGCAGGCGAGCGGGCCCAGCATCTCTATCGGGGCGCTGTCCGGCACTTTCACCGCGAATTTCTCGTTGGCGACGGCGAAATTGCCGAAGGACGACTGCTGGAAAAAGGCGCCGTAGACCGGATTGCCGTTCTGCGCGTGCAGCGTGGAGCCGTCGGGACGCCTGCCGCTCATCTTCATCTGGCGCACCGACAGGCAGTAGTTCTGCCGGTGGCTCACGCAGTTCGGGCAGGTGCCGCACCAGGGATAGGACATCACTACGTGGTCGCCGGGCTTGAACGCGTTCACCGCCTTGCCGACGGCGCGCACGATGCCGGCGCCCTCGTGGCCGAACACAGCGGGGAACGGCATGGTGGCGAAATAGCCGTCGCGGCCGTGCAGGTCGGTCGCGCACATGCCGCTCGCCTTGACCTCGACCAGCAGTTCGTCGTCGCGCGGATCGGCGAGGTCGAGTGCTTCGATGCCGAAAGCGCCGCCGCGCTGCCGCACCACCGCGGCCGTGATCTTCACGCTGACCCCGTCTATTCGGCGGCGGCGTCGGAGCCGCCCTGCGCCAGGCGCTCGATCGCCTCGGCGAGATATTCCGGCGCCTGCGCGCCCGAGACCGCGAAGCGGCCGCCGAAAATGAACATGGGCACGCCCTCGATGCCGGCCTGCTTGGCGTAGTGCGCCTCCTGCTCGACCTCGGCCACGTCCATATCGCTGGCGAGCGCTTCCGCCACGTCTTCCGGGTCGAGCCCGACATCGGCCGCCGCCTGCACCAGTACCGCGTGATTGGTGAGATCGGCGCCTTCGGTGAAATAGAGGTCCATCAGCCGCTGCTTCATCTCGGCCGACTTGCCGATGCCGCCGGCCCAGCGGATCAGCCGGTGAGCATCGAGCGT
>JARRNI010000114.1:0-13540 GCA_037385125.1 Pseudolabrys sp. | reverse complement strand
CCTCATCGCCGGCATCGGCAACGTCTATTCCGACGAGATCCTGTTCCAGGCGCGGCTGCACCCGCAAACGCAGGTGGAGGACCTCGACGACACGCAGGTCGGTAACCTGTACCGCGTCATGCGGCGCGTTCTGCAAACGGCGATTAAGAAGGGCGCCGGCTCGGAGCAGCTATTCGAGCGTGCGCCGGCAAGCTACCTACTGCGCCACCGCGAGAGCGGCGCCAAATGCCCGCGCTGCGGCGGCAAGGTGAAGACGATGAAGGCCGGCGGACGCACCGCCTATTACTGCCCGAAGTGCCAGAAGCGCTGACGCCTTACGTCCCGGTGAACGCCGGCTTGCGCTTTTCCATGAAGGCCTTGCGGCCCTCGATGTAATCGTTGGACGCAAAGCACTTCGCCACCAGCGCATCGCACTTTTTCAGGTCGCGCTCGCTTTCCGGCTTCACCGCCTCGCCGATGATGTATTTCACCGATTTCACCGTCAGCGGCGCGTTGGCGCCGATGGTCGCGGCGCAATCCTGCACGTATTTTTCCAGCTCCTCGCCCGGCAGCACGCGGTTGACCAGCCCCATCTCATGTGCCTCGGCGGCGGTGAACTGGCGCGCGGTGAAGAAGATTTCCTTGGCGAAGGAGGGGCCGACCACGTCGACCAGCTTCTTGACGCCCTTGAAGCCGTAGCCGAGGCCGAGCTTGGCGGCCGGCACGGCGAATTTTGAATTGTCCGAGCAGATGCGTAGGTCGCAGCACAGCGCCAGCCCCATGCCGCCGCCGATACAGTAGCCGCGGACCATGGCGATTGTCGGCTTGGGGAACTCGTAGACTGCGGTATTGGCTTGGTCGACGACCACATTGTAGTGGTCAACCGCCTCCTTGCTGGAGCGCTCTGTCTCGAACTTGGAGATGTCGGCGCCGGAGACGAAGGCCTTGCCGCCGGCGCCGGTCAGCACCACCACGCGCACGTCGTTGTCGGCAGCGAAGTCCTCGAGGATGCCGCCCGCCGCCTCCCACATCTCCAGCGAGACCGCGTTGTGGCGCTCTGGATTGTTGAAAATCAGATAGCCGACACCGTCCTCCTTGCGGGACAGCATTTTGTCGGTCTTGGTAGCGACGTTCATCGGCACTTCCCTCTTGGACTATCTCGTCACACCGCCTTGGCGCGGTGTAGTTCCTCGATCTCGTCGACGGCAAAGCCGAATTCCTTCAGCACCTCGTCGGTGTGTTCGCCCTGCTGCGGCGGGGTGGCGACGATGCTGCTCGGGGTGCGCGACAGCGTCACCGGCTGGCCGACGAAGACCTCGTCGCTGCCGTCCGGCCGATTGGCGCTCTGCGCGATGCCCAGATGCTGCACCGGCTCGTCGGCGAACACCTCGTCGATCGCATAGATCGGCCCGCACGGTACGCCGACCTCGTTGAAGATGGCGATCCATTCGGCGCCGGTCTTGTTCACCGTGCGCTTCTCAATCTCCGCGTTGACCGCGTCGCGGTTCTGCGAGCGGCCCGCGCTCGAGTCGAAGCCGGGCCGGTTGACCAGCTCCGGCGCTTCGATCGCCTGGCAGATGCGCTGCCACATCACGTCGCCGCCGCCGCCGATGTTGATGTAGCCGTCCGCCGTCTTGAACACGCCGGTCGGAATGGTGGTCGGGTGGTTGTTGCCGGCCTGTTTGGGCACCTCATGCGCCTGCAGCCAGCGCGCGGCCTGGAAGTCGAGCATGAATATCTGCGCCTGCAGCAGCGATGTGGAAACCCATTGCCCCTCGCCCGAGCTCTCGCGCTCGAGCAGCGCCACCAGGATGCCCAGCGCGCAGAACAGGCCGGCGGTCAGATCGGCGACGGGAATGCCGGCGCGCACCGGGCCTTGCCCTGGCAGGCCGGTGATCGACATCAGCCCGCCCATGCCTTGCGCGATCTGGTCGAAGCCGGGCCGGTCGCGATAGGGCCCGTCCTGGCCGAAGCCGGAAATGCTGGCAAGCACGATGCCCTTGTTGACCTTGTGCAGGCTCTCGTAGTCGATGCCGAGCCGCGTCTTCACGTCGGGGCGGAAGTTCTCCACCACCACGTCAGCCTTCTCGACCATGCGTTTGAAGGCGGCCAGCCCCTGCGGCGACTTCAGGTCGAGGGTGATCGAGCGCTTGTTGCGGTGCAGGTTCTGGAAGTCCGGCCCCTGGCGCGGTCCGCCCGGCCCTTCGCCCTTCTCCAGGTGCGGCGGGGTCTCGATCTTGATGACATTGGCGCCCCAATCGGCGAGTTGGCGCACGCAGGTCGGCCCCGAACGCACACGCGTCAGGTCGAGCACGGTGAAGCGCGAAAGGGCCTGGGACGCGCTGGGAAACGGCATATTCGGCACTCCGAAGGGCTTGAAAACGGGCCGAACATCCCCGATCCGGGCCGCCTTGTCCATTCTCTATGGCTCCAGCGCCTGGGATCCCAGACGGCAGGGCTTGAGGGCACTTTCTTCACCATTTGCCGGCTAAGGGCTTTCCCTGCCTTGAAAAGGCCCTGCCGACCTGTCATATGCACCGCAACGGATGAAGAACCCGGATTCGGGTTTGCGGGCCGCGTGCACGAAACTCCTTGAAGCGAATTTCGCCCCGCCTCTTCCGTTTTCCCAAATGAAACGACAACCCTGGCCACGCGGGATGTCTTTTGAGTAGACCCGCGATAGCGCCGCCCGCACATGCGAGCCGGTCGCCTCGCCGCATAGAAAGAGACCTTTTGACTTCATTTAACGAGTTCGGCCTCGCAGAGCCGATCACCTGCGCCCTCGCGGAAGAGAAATACGTCACCCCGACCCCGATCCAGGCCCAAACCGTTCCGCTCGCCCTCGCCGGCCGCGACGTCATCGGCATCGCGCAGACGGGTACCGGCAAGACCGCAGCCTTCGCGCTGCCGATCCTCAATTATCTACACGGCAAGCGCGTCCGCCCCGAGCGGAAGTGCGCCCGCGTGCTGGCGCTGTCGCCGACGCGCGAACTGTCCGGCCAGATCGCCGACAGTTTCCGCGCCTATGGCCGCCACATCCGCCCGCTCGCTGTCGAGCTCGCCATTGGCGGCGTGCCGATCAACCGGCAGATACGTGCCGTCGCGCGCGGGCTGGAAGTGCTGGTCGCCACGCCCGGCCGCCTGCTCGACCTGGTGCACAACCGCGCGCTTCGCCTCGACCGGCTCGAAGTGCTGGTGCTGGACGAAGCCGACCGCATGCTGGACATGGGCTTCATCCATGACATCAAGAAGATCGTCGCCATGCTGCCGAAGGAACGGCAGACGCTGTTCTTCTCGGCCACTATGCCGCAGCAGATCGCGCAGCTCGCAAGCCAGATGCTGCGCGATCCGGCGCGCGTCTCGGTGACGCCGCAGGCAACCACCGCCGAACGCATCGCCCAGCGTGTGATCCATACCGAGAAGGCGTCCAAGCAGACCCTGTTGGCCGAAGTGCTGAAAGCCGAGCCGATCGACCGCGTGCTGGTGTTCACCCGCACCAAGCACGGCGCCGACAAGGTGGTGCGCGGGCTCGCCAAGGCCGGCCTCGCGGCGGAAGCGATCCACGGCAACAAGTCGCAGAGCCAGCGCGAGCGCGTGCTCTCAGCCTTCCGCGACGGGCGCCTGCGCACCCTGATCGCAACCGACATCGCCGCCCGCGGCATCGACGTCGACGGCGTCAGCCACGTGGTCAATTACGACCTGCCCAACATCCCGGAATCCTACGTCCACCGCATTGGCCGTACCGCGCGCGCCGGCCGCGACGGCGTGGCGATCTCGTTCTGCGATCATGAGGAGCGCAGTTACCTGCGCGACATCGAGCGGCTGATCCGCATGGCGATCCCGGCGACCGACCGCCGCAGCGGCCGGCAGGAGGCGCGGCCCGCACCGCACAAGGGCGCCAGCAACGGCGACCACCGGACCCACCGCGGCAAGCAGCAATCCCGCCGCCGCAAAGGCGATCATCAGGGCCGACACAATCATCAAAATGGCCGCGCACAGGCGCCCCAGCCGCACGCCGCGCAAGGGGAGCCAAATGGCCTCGGAAATGTTACATTCCTGCAGCGCCCGCAGAGCCCGCGCCGGACCGCCGGCCACCGCGCGCCGCGCTGACCCAACTGGAGACGACTGGATGGCGAAAGAAGAAATGCTGGAATTCGACGGGACGGTCACCGAGGTCCTGCCGGATGGAAATTTCCGCGTCATGCTCGATAACGAGCACGAGGTGCTGGCCTATACCGCCGGCAAGATGCGCAAATTCCGCATCCGCACCGGCGTCGGCGACCGCGTGATCGTGGAAATGTCGCCCTATGACCTGAAGCGCGGGCGCATCAGCTTCCGCCATAGGGGCGAGTCGCCGACCGCTTCGCCGCAGCGCCGGCCCAACTTCCGCCGTCGCTGATCGCAACCGATTATTGAACCGGCCTGGGGGCAAGCGCGTTACCGGACTTGGAGTGCCGGCCTGCCCATGAAAACACCTTCCCTGCTGCGTATCACGCTCGCACTGGCGATCATGCTGCAAGGGCATCCTGCGGCTGCTGCCGGCCGACTCGGTCACCGAGCACACGATTGACACCGCGCAGGGCCAGCTTGCCTATACCGCGACCGCCGGCACCCTGCCCTTCTTCGGCGAGTCCGGCGACCAGACCGCCGCGGTATTCTACACCGCCTACGTGGCCAAGAACGGCGGCCGCAACCGGCCGCTCACCTTCGTGTTCAACGGCGGGCCCGGCGCCGCCTCCGCCTTCCTCAATCTCGGGCTGGTGGGCCCGCGTCTTCTCGACCTTGGCCCCAATGCGCGCGACTTCGCCCACGCCCATCTGATTGACAATCCCGACACCTGGCTGCGCTTCACCGACCTCGTGCTGATCGATCCGATCGGTACCGGCTGGAGCCGCACGGTGAAGCCGGGCGATGCCAAGGGCTTCTGGAACGTGAGAAGCGACGCCGACGCCATGGCGAAGGCGATCGCGCTCTATGTCGACAAGAACAACCGCGCCGGCTCGCCGAAATATCTCTTGGGCGAGAGTTATGGCGGCTTCCGCGCCGCCAAGACCGCGCGCGCCTTGCAGCGCGAGCAGGGCATTTCGGTGAGCGGCATCGTCATGCTGTCACCGTTTCTGGAAGGCTGGCTCACCTTCGGCGACGACCAGTCGGCGCTGCGCTCGGCGCTCGAACTGCCCTCGCTGGCCGCCGCCGAGCTCGAGCGCAAGCACGCCTTCAGCCATGAGGCCCTGGCCGCCGCCGAGAAGTTCGCCATGGGCGACTATCTCACCACGCTGGCAGGCCCCGCCCCGCAGGGCCAGGCGGCCGAAACCTTCTATGCGCGCTTGGCGAAGCTGACCGGTCTGCCGCTCGACAGGGTCAAGAAAGCGCGCGGCTTCCTGACCGACACCTTCGTGAAGAAACTCTACGCCGACAAGATCGTCAGCCATTACGACGCGACCTTCGCGGTCGACGACCCGTTCCCCGAACAGCTCTCGGGGCGCGGGCCCGATCCGATCCTCGACGCCGTGGCGCGCGCCTATGGCGGCGCCTTCGCCAACTACGCGCGCAACGAGCTCGGCTTCAAGACCCAGATGACCTACAAGCTGCTGGCCGATGACGTCACCCAGCATTGGAGCTGGGGCAAGGGCGGCCGCACCGGCGCCGGCGTCGACACCGACCTGCGCCTGCTGCTCAGCTTCGACCCCTCCTTCCGCCTGCTGATCGCGCATGGGCTTTCCGACCTGGTCACGCCGTTTGCCGACACGCGCTATGTGCTCGACCACCTGCCGCCGCTCGGCCAGGCCGGCCGCGTGTCGCTCAAGCTCTACCGCGGCGGCCACATGATCTATCTGGTGCCGGCCTCGCGCATCGCCTTCAGCAAGCAGGCGGCGGCGTTCTATGGCGCAAGCGAATCGAAAAGCCCGGCGGCGACGCGCTAGCTAGTCCATCGCCGCCGTCACCGCGCAGGTGGTGACGATGTCGTCCTCGCTCGCCCCCCGCGACAGATCGCTGACCGGTTTAGCGAAGCCCTGCAGGAACGGCCCGATCGCCTGGGCGCCGCCCAGCCATTGCGACAGCTTGTAGCCGATATTGCCGGCGTCGAGGTCGGGAAAGATCAGCACATTGGCCTGGCCCGCGACCGGGCCCCGCTCTTTCAGCTTCTTGGCCGCGACCGCGGGCACCAGCGCGGCGTCGGCCTGCAATTCACCGTCGACGGCGAGCGCCGGCGCGCGCTGGCGCACGAGTTCCAGCGCCTCGCGCACCTTATCGACGCGCGCGTGCTGGGCGCTGCCCTTGGTCGAGAACGACAGCAGCGCGACGCGCGGGGTCTCGCCCAGCAGCGCCTGCGCGCTGCGCGCCGAGGCGATGGCAATGTCGGCGAGCTCGGCCGGCGTTGGATCGGCATTGACCGCACAATCGGCGAACACGAAGGCGCGAGCGCCTTGCTGCAAAAAGTCCCGCACCACCATGAGGAAGCAGCTCGACGGCAGCGCGATGCCGTCCGCCAGGTCGACCGTCATCATTCCCGCCTCGATCACCCGGCGGGTGGGATTGGCGCAGCCGGCCACCATGGCATCGGCGTCGCCCCGACGCACCATCATGCCGCCGAAATACAAGGGCTTCGCCACCAGCCGCGTCGCCATGGCCGGCGTCATCGACGGGCGCGCGGCAGCGCAGGCTTCGCCATAGGCCTTGAGCCGGCCGTCGCGGCGCGGATCGAACACTTCGATGCCGTCGAGCGCGCCGCCCATTCCGTCCGCAACGCTTCCGATCTCGGCCGGCTCACCGAGCAGGATCGGCTGCGCCAGCTTCTCGCGCACGAGGCGCAGCGCCGCGGCGACGACGCGTGCGTCCTCGCCCTCCGGCAAAACAATTTTGCGACGGCGCCGTCGTGCGATATCAAACAGGCGAGCGAGCAAGTCCATGCATCTCACCGCGTGAGAAAGCGTTTTATCGCCGAGCGCATTTGAACCCTGCGTAACCGAAGAGTGCATCAATGACCGAAACCGCCGAAGCGATCAAGATTCACCGCGGCCTCAAGGGCGTCTATTTCGACCGCTCGCCCTGTACCTTCATCGACGGGCGGGCGGGCGATCTGCGCTATCGCGGCTATTCGATCCACGACCTGGCGGAGAACTCCACCTTCGAGGAAACCGCCTGGCTCTTGCTGTACGGCGACCTGCCGAACGCGCAGGAACTCGCCGGTTTCGACGCGCAGTTGAAAGCCGCGCGCCGGCTGCCGCCGCAGGTGGTCGATATCGTGCGCACAATCAAAGTCGCGCATCCCATGGACGTGCTGCGCACGGCCGTCTCCGCGCTCGCCGCTTTCGATCCCGACACCGACGACAATTCGCGCGACGCGACGTTGCGCAAGGCGGCGCGGCTCACCTCGCAGGTGCCGATGATCGTCGCCGCGCATACGCGCATCCGCGCGGGAGAAGAGCCGGTGGCGGCCGACGAAACGCTCACCCATGCCGCCAACCTCTTGTGGATGCTGACCGGCAAGAAGCCGTCGCGCGACGCTTCGCAGCTCATCGACCGCGATCTCATCCTGCACGCCGAGCACGGCTCCAACGCCTCCTCCTTCACTGCGCGTGTGGTGACCGGAACCGACGCCAACCTGCATGCCGCCATCACCGCGGCAGTCGCCGCGCTGTCGGGGCCGGCGCATGGCGGCGCGGCCGAGGACGTGATGAGGATGGCGCAGGAGATCGGCGAGCCGTCGCGCGCCGCCGGCTACGTCAAGCAGAAGCGCAAGGCGGGCGAGCCGATCACTGGCTTCGGCCACCGGGTCTATCGCGCCGAGGATCCGCGCGCGCGCCACATGCGCGCCGGCGTCGAGCGGCTGTCGAAGGAAATGGGCGAGCCGAAATGGTTCGAGATCTTGCAGGCGGTGGTCGCGGCCATGGCGCCCTATGCGCGCCACGGCGTCAACGTCAATGTCGATTTCTATTCCGGCGTGGTCTATCACCTGCTCGGCATCGCGCGCGACCTGTTCGTGCCGATCTTCGCCATCGGCCGCGTGCCCGGCTGGGTGGTGCAGGTGATGGAACAGCAGGAACACAACATCCTGATCCGCCCGCTCACCCTCTACAACGGGCCCGACCACCGCGAATACCACCCGATCGCCGAACGCGACCGCTGAATCGCCCGCAAAGTCTCATCGATTGAGAACAGGCGTCGCATCGCCATTGCGGCGAAGGCGCTATTCTGCCTATCATCAGAGGGCAAGAAAATTAGTCCCATTTAATGAGACTCTAACGACCGGTGCCAAAGCCGGCGCGGGAAGGGGAGGATGCCATGCGGTGCGCGCGCAGACCCGCGCTGCCGGCCGTCATTGCCGCACGCAGGGTGAACCCCCGTTGCAACGATCGCTTGGCGCCGCCGCACGCGCCTGCGTCGCGCGCGCGCTGACAGGGAGGAGCCGGCGTGGATTTCATCCGTTACATGCCGGAGATATTCGCGCCCTGGAATCTGATGGTGCTGGTGCTCGGCACCGTCGGCGGACTGATCCTGGGCGCGGCGCCGGGCCTGAGCCCCACCATGGCGGTGGCGCTGCTCATCCCGTTCACCTTCCATATGGATTCGGCGACCAGCCTGATCCTGCTCGGCGCCGTCTACACCGCTACCGTCGCCGGCGGCGCCATCAGCGCCATCCTGATCAACATCCCCGGCGCGCCCGCCAATATCGCCACCGTGCTCGACGGTCACCCGATGGCCAAACAGGGCCGCGCGGCGGAAGCGCTGCACTACGCCTTCATCAGCTCGGTGATCGGCGGCGTGCTCGGCGTCGCGGTGCTGATCCTGTTCACGCCGGTGCTGGCCGAACTGGCGCTCAAGTTCGGGCCGGCCGAATTGTTCTGGACCGCGGTGCTGGGCGTCACCGTGATCGGTTCGCTCGGCGCCGGCTCGCTGCTCAAGGGCCTGTTCGCCGGCGTGTTCGGCCTGTGGCTTTCCACCATCGGCTACGACCCGATCAACGGCGTGCAGCGCTTCGTGTTCACCGACCACCTGCAGGGCGGCATCAACATCATCGCCGCGCTGATCGGGCTGTTCGCCATCCCCCAGGTGTTCGGCATGTTCGAGGGCGCCTCGGCCGCCCAGCGCAAGACCATGTACGAGATGGAGAACCGCAGCGTGCTCGACTCGCTGCGCACCAATCTGCGCCGCGTAAAGACGCTGGCTATCGGCAGCGTGGTCGGCGCCATCGTCGGCCTGATCCCCGGCGCCGGCGGCCAGATCGCCGGCCTCGTCTCCTACGACCAGAACCGCAAGTTCAGCGCGCACGGCGCCAATTTCGGCAAGGGCGAGCCGGACGGCGTGATCGCCTCGGAATCGGCCAACAACGCCATGGTGGGTCCCTCGCTGGTGCCGCTATTGACGCTGAGCGTGCCGGGCAGCCCGACCGCCGCGGTGCTGCTGGGCGGCCTGCTCATCCACGGCCTGTTTCCCGGCCCCAATCTATTCACTACCCACGCCAAGGTCACCTGGACGTTCATCGACTCGCTCTTGCTCGGCCAGATCCTGATGGGCGTGCTCGGCCTGACCATGAGCCGCATGAGCCGCTGGGTGATGACCGTGCCCGACAACTACATGGCGGCGGCGGTGGTCGTGCTCGCCGTGTTCGGTACCTACAGCGTGGAGAACAGTTTCTCCGATGTGCTGGTGATGATGACGCTGGGCTCGGGCATGTATTTCGCGACTAAGTTCGGCTTCAGCCCGGCGCCGGTGGTGCTCGGCGTTATCCTGGGCCCGATCGCCGAAAACAATTTCATGCAGGGACGCCTGATCGCGCAGACCCAGCACGGCCTGTTCGAATATTTCTGCACCGGCACCATCAACCTCATCATGATCGCGCTATGCGCGATCTCCATCGGCTACAGCGCCTATGCCGAGCTGCGGGCGCGCAAACGGCGCAAGCTGCAGGGGAGCGATTCATGGCAGCACGCCTGACCCCCATCGCCTGCATCGTGCTCGGCGGCTATCTGTACTGGGCGGCGCTCGGCAGCGACACACCCAAGGCCTATTTCTTCCCGCAGATGCTGGCGCTCGCCCTAGCCGCGCTCGGCGCGATCATGCTGGCCGGCGAGCTACGCGGCGGCGGCAAGGCACAGGCCGCCGCCATCGCCATCCCGTGGGTGAAGATATGGCCCGGCATGCTGGTGCTCGCCGTCTACATGCTGCTGGCGCGGCAGGTCGGCTTCTACGTAAGTGCCTGGCTCATCTTCGTGACGATCGCCATCGTCTACGCGCCTTTTGCGCAGCGTCCGGCGGCGATCAAGCGCAGCGCTCCGATCGCCACCGCTTTTCTGGCCGTGCTCTATCTCGTGTTCTGGACGCTGCTGCGCGTCCAGTTGCCGCATGGTTTCGCGTTTTGACCAAGGGAGGACGACAATGAGAATCTCTTCAAGGCTCTTATGCAGACTGGGCGTGGCTCTGGTTGCCGGCTTGGCGTTCGCGGCATCGGGGGCGCTCGCCGCCAATTATCCCGACAAGCCACTGCAACTGATGGTCTCCTATCCGCCGGGCGGGGCCACCGACTTCCAGGCGCGCATCGTGACCATGATGGCCAGCAAATACCTCAAGGAGCCCGTGGTCATCATCAACAAGGCGGGCGCCGGCGGGCAGGTCGGCTGGAACTGGTTCGCCTCAAGCGCCACCCAGGACGGCTACGATCTCGGCGCCTATAACCTTCCGCATTTCATCGCGCAATCGATCGTTTTCGACACCAAGTACAACATCAACAATGTCGAGCCGATCGCCAACTGGGGCGCCGACCCGGCCGTGCTGATCGTGCCGAAGAGCAGCCCGTTCAACTCGGTGAAAGACTTTGTCGCCTACGCCAAGAAGAACCCGGGCAAGATCACCGTGTCCGGCGCCGGCCTGTTCGTCGGCCACCACATCGCCACGCTGCAGCTCGAGAAGGCTGCCGGCATCAAGCTCACCTATGTGCCGGCCAAGGGCGGCGTCGCAGCACTGCAGATGGTCATGGGCAAGCAGGTGATGGCCGGCTTTAACAACCTGTCCGACGCCTATCGCAGCCAGGACCGCGTCAAGATCCTAGCGGTCGCCGACAACGAGCGCAACAAGGAGTTCCTGCCCAACGTGCCGACCTTCAAGGAGAGCGGCATCGCGGTCGACGACTCCAGCGTGAACTTCCGCGGCATCATGGTGCGCAAAGGCACACCACAGCCGATCATCGACATGCTGGCCAAGGAAGTGCCGAAGATGTTCCACGACAAGAAGGTGATCAAGAAGATGAAGGCCGGCGGCTCGCCGATGCACGTCATGACACGGGCCCAGGTGCAGAAAATGTTCAAGTCGCGCCACGAATATTTGGTGGGGCTGCTGAAGAAGTTGCGCAAGAAGAAATGACACGGCGCTTTGCAAACCAGCGGCTCCGCACGCCAAGAAGGCTGTGGAGCCGGCATTGCAGGCCGATCGCCAGTGTCCTGCAACGCCGGCCCTTCAATGCGCCGGAAGGCGCATCAGTCGCAAAAGTGGTTCGGTCGTAAAGTGAGTCAGGAAATGAGCATGAATCCCGGCATTGGCGCGCGGCAAACCGTGAGAGAGGGCGCAAGCCCCGTCGCAAGCAGACGCCTGCGCGCAGCCGACGACGACAAACCGCAGCTCAAGGGCCACGGGCAAAAGCGCCGCGAGCAGAAGCTCAGCGCCACCGCACGCTCCTTCGCCATTCTCGACCACGTGGCCGCCTCGTCGAGGCCAGTCGACGTGCTCGATATCATCGCCTCGCTCAAGCTGCCCAAGGCCACGGCTTACAGGCTGGTCGACTGGTTCGTCTCGCAGGGTTATTTGTCGCGCGAGCCGGGCCGCAAGCGGCTGATCGTCGGCCCCCGGCTGACCAACCTGGCCTTCGGCGTACTTTCGGCCTCCATGCGCAACGACGCGCCGCATCTCGTGCTGCAGCGTCTGGTGCGCGCGCTCAACGAGACCTGCAATATCGGCACGCTGCTCAACGGCGAGGTGATCTACCTCGACCGGGTGGAAGCCGAGCATTGGCCGCTGCGGTTGCACTACACCAGCGGCTCGCGCGTGCCGCTGCACTGCAGCGCCATCGGAAAGCTGTTCCTGGCGCTGGCGCCGCCGCCCCGCCGGCAGCGGCTGCTGCAGAGCGTGGAGTTGCGCCGCTTCACCGATTCCACCATTACCGAGCGCTCCCGGCTGGAAAGCGAATTGCGCCAGATCTGTAAGGAGCAGGTCTCCTTCGACCGCGAGGAATACCTGGTCGGCGTCGTCTGCTCGGCGGTGCCGGTGCTGGGCGTGAACCGCGAGATAATAGCGGCGCTCGCCATCCAGGCGCCGCAGGCGCGCATGAACGAGCAGACCGCGCGCGCCCATCTACCCGCCCTGCGCCGCGCGGCGACCGAGCTCGCGCAGATTTTTCAAGCCAGGAATTGAATGCCGGTGCCATCCGTTTTAACGCAACGCGGCCGGCGGCCGGTGGAGTTTGCAAAGGAAGTAACGCGATGAAAATGACGACGGAAGAAGCCTTCGTGAAAGTCCTTCAGATGCACGGCATCGAGCATGCCTTCGGCATCATCGGCTCGGCCTTCATGCCGATCTCCGACCTGTTTCCGAAGGCCGGCATCACGTTCTGGGACGTGGCGCACGAGTGCAACGGCGGCTACATGGCGGACGGCTATACGCGGGCGACCGGCAAGATTGCCATGTGCGTCGCGCAGAATGGCCCTGGCATCACCAATTTCGTCACCGCCATCAAGACCGCCTACTGGAACCACACGCCGATGCTGCTGATCACCCCGCAGGCGGCCAACAAGACCATCGGCCAGGGCGGCTTCCAGGAAGTCGAGCAGATGGCGCTTTTCCGCGACATGGTCTGTTACCAGGAAGAGGTACGCGACCCGGCACGCGTGGCGGAAGTCCTCAACCGCGTCATCTCGAAGGCCAAGTATTTGTCGGCACCGGCGCAGATCAACGTGCCGCGCGATTTCTGGACCCAGGTCGTCGACATCAACCTGCCGCAGATCGTCGAATTCGAGCGGCCGGCCGGCGGCGCCCGTGCCATCGCCGAAGCCGCCAAGCTTTTGTCGGAGGCGAAATTCCCCGCCATCCTGTCCGGCGCCGGCGTGGTGCTCGCCAACGCCATCCCTGAATGCGCGGCGCTGGCCGAGCGCCTCGATGCGCCGGTCTGCAACAACTATCAGCACAATGACAGCTTTCCCGGTAGCCACCCGCTCGCCTGCGGCCCGCTCGGCTACAACGGCTCCAAGGCCGGCATGGAATTGATCGCCAAGGCCGACGTGGTGCTGGCGCTCGGCACCAGGCTCAATCCGTTCTCCACCCTGCCCGGCTACGGCATCGACTATTGGCCGAAGAACGCCAAGATCATCCAGGTCGACATCAATGCCGACCGCATCGGCCTGACCAAACCGGTCGCCGTCGGCATCTGCGGCGACGCCAAGCAGGTCGCCAAGGCGCTCCTGGCGCAGCTTTCGCCCAAGGCCGGCGACGCCGGGCGCGAGGAGCGCAAAGCCCTGATCCACCAGACGAAATCACGCTGGCTGCAGACCCTGTCGAGCATGGATCACGAGGA
>JARRNI010000113.1:0-11241 GCA_037385125.1 Pseudolabrys sp. | reverse complement strand
ATAGAATTAGCCCGGGCACCAGACAATCCAATGCACCGTGGTGCGATCCAGGACTTTCGCATCCGCTTGTAAGTGTGACTCAATGTAGCTCATGGGTCCCCCATGACGACTGGCAAAGCGCAGAAATAAGAACATGCTTGCAATGCGCCGCTGTATTCTTTTCGGCGGCACCGCGTTCGTCGCGCGGCGTGTTCAGGCCGCGCGGGCGCGGACGTCGTTCGCTGTCTCGATGAGCGCGCGCAGTTTCGGCGGCAGAGGAGGCGCTTCGTCGCCGAGCCACTGCAAGAGGCGCGTTTCGGCCGAGGTAAGCGGGTCTTGGCGGGTGAGACGGGCGATCACCCGATCGGAATCCGCGCCGGTGATCTGCTCGCTTTCGGTGCGCGCTGCGTCATCTTGGCGCTCCAGCGCGGCCACGTCCTCTTCCTCCAGTTCGAGCGGCGATTTCATCAACTCGCGATAAGTTTCCGTCTGTCCCGGCGCTAGCATTCACGAGAAAAAACGGCCAAGGCCCTTAGAGCAGCTTTGGGATGTATGCCGGTCTGTCGTTGGGCGCGGCGCCCTGGGACAGCGGCGTGCCGGTGGCCCGGCGCGCTTTCTGCCCATGCGCTTGACCAAGCCATGCCGGTCGGGCACGTATATTTTTGCCCACACGTGACTGTAATGGGTGAATGTTGTGGGTGGGCTGGGATATACTTTTTTGGGATCCGGAATCGAGAACTTGTTCGGTTTACAAATTGGCAAGGGAGGCAGGATTCATGGCCTACTTTGCATAGCCCGGGGTGTCTTTTGCCATGGATAGCCGGCACGTGCTTTCTGGTACGCATAGTTGAACAGTGCGCGTAGGACAATCTCCGTGGTGGCGTTCCCGCGCGAGGGATCGACATTCGCCGCAGCGAACAAGCGGCTGGAGCGCAACCTTGCCGCCTTGCAAACGCCGCTGCCTGACCTGCTGTCAAAAAAATGGTGACGCCCGCTGCCAAGCGAGAGGCTGTCGCTCACCTCAAGGATGCCCATGAGATGAGCGAGCGGCGGGCGCGTAACGTGATCGGGTGCGAGCGGAGCACTGTGCGCGGTACCGCTCGCGGCGGTCGGACGATCCCATGCTGCAGGCACGCCTCGTCGCGCTATTACTGGCGATGGAGTGCGGTTGGCCACAAAAATTGGAAAATCGCGCAAACGTTGCTCGCTTCAAATCCGACAACGGCCCGAGGCTTCGCTTATGTCATTCTCGCCTGGGCCGTTCTCACACAGGACGAGATTTCCTACGGCTATCAGCTAATGGAGATGGCGGGGCGGAAAGGCCGCATAGATGGGCGCCAGGCCCTCGCGTGCTTCTTCTTTGCGCACGACGTCGCCCAACAGCGGCGCAGTGCGCGTGATTCAACCATTTTTAATGTTGATATTCATTTAATCAGATTTCAGAAACCAATACCGACAAAAGTGCGCCGTAAACGGGGTAGGGGAACTTCGCTTTAACACGGGTTCCATTTACTACGATAGCACGCCTTCCATAAGTCGTCCAAAGAACAATCGAACAACTAGCCTAACCCACAAAACAGTAAAAGCGATGTCGGCGAGAATTCTTATTGTCGAAGACAACATGCTCGAGCAAGAGCTCATTAAGACTGCCCTGGAAACTCGCGGGTACGATGTCGATGTGACAAATAACGGGTTTACGGCAGTCCAACTCCTAAACGAGCGGAATTATGAACTAGTGCTGGTCGAATATCAGCTTCCCGAGATCGACGGTTATGCTACGGCGCGCATGATGCGCAACCTAACCGACGCGAAGGGGCCGAAGTTGTATGCTTTAACGGCAAGCGTCGAGGCTCTTAAGCGACGTACAGGGGTATATGAGATATTTGACGGGATCATCGCCAAACCTTTTGATCTGCACGGGATGCTTAGAATAATCGACAAAGCAATCTGCGTTCCTCAAAACAGTCAACTGATGGAAGCGGCGCTACGGCTTTGGCGCGATCTTGGATTAGAGCGCCAACCGGTCGCCAATGTGGTGCCAGAGCCGTCCCGTGCACAGGCCAATGTACTAAAGCCGTGGTTTGACATAGCTAGCAAATCCACTGCGGATATGATCCTTCTCACTAACAATTCGGCGGCGGCCTGGCTCTCTGAAGCCCGTGCGCAAGGTGAAGCTTTTTTGTTGCCCGTTATCGAACTAAAGGGAATTAGCAGTGGGTTTGCCGACGCCACCTTTGATGTGCACAGCAAGGAATCATGGGCAAATATCGTCGCAACGATGAAGCGCTTTGAGAACAGAAGGGTACAATTATTAGACAGCGCGCGTTATGCACGAGATCTGGACACCCGACTGCTAACCAGCCTATTCCTGTCGGGGCGCCCTTTGGAACCGTTTGTCGATCCCTTTAGGCCTATCTGTATAGAATATAGGGGATTTTCTCCTGAAACTGAGATAGTTTCTGCCGCAGAGCGACTTGCGCATCGCGGTTTGCTGTCACGAAAATTTGTGGACCGCTTTCACTGCTGCTCGGCATGCAACTCAAATCGGCTCAATGTGCGCGAAGAGTGCCCGCGCTGCCGATCCGCTAACCTCCAGCAGGTCGAGCTCGTTCATCATTTTCGTTGCGCGCATCAGGCGCCGGAGTTTCACTTTCGTTCAGGATTCCGCTTGATATGCCCGAAATGCAGCCAGCAGCTGCGACATTACGGTGGAGATTACGATAAGCCGGGCTCAGTGCTTGTTTGTAACAATTGCTATGCGCTCAATTCAGATCCTGCAATTGGGTTTGCGTGTCTTGATTGTGGGAGCCACATGGATGGTGACGCCGCTGAACGACATGACGTGTTCAGCTACGCATTGACCACCCGAGCTGAAACTTTTCTGACGCTGTCGCGCCCCATAGCCCTGGAAAATGTGCCATCTGTAGACGTTATTCCAAAGCCAGTTGTAGAGGCTATCGATAAAATTCTCTCCGATAGCTTTGAAACGCTTGTAGGCTTGGCGATTATTGAAGTTCAATATGGGGCCCGATCGAGCATTTCCGATCTTGAAGGCGGTGCAGCCTTTGCGGCGCTTCGCAGATTGTTTATCGAGAATATGACAAATGTTCTAGCGGAATATGCACACATCGTCACCCACGATAACGCCGATTACATCATTATTAGTGAGAATGATGAAGTAACAAATGGCGCATTTGTGCAGAACCTCTTTAGTCATTGCCAAGCGAACCTCTCGCGAGATCTAGACCCGTCATACCGCATCATCGATATCAGTGATACAAAGATTGCGGCATGAGGGACTTCGATCTCGGCATAAGCTTTGTATTTGCCCAAAGTGGAGTGAGCCTCATCGCCATTTTTTGGTTTACTTTGCTGTTCGACATTCCTCGCTATTTCTTGAGCTTTACAGCGGCCGGTATCGCCCCGTTGGCCGCGCGGATTTTTTCGAATTTCGATCGCCGCAGAGGCTTGCAGGGCAGTACGCTACCACGCCCGCGCATTAGTGTAATTATCGTTGGGCATAATGAAGCGCATTCGGTTGAGCGTTGCGTGCGCTCCCTTCGAGAGCAGTCCATTTCCGATCTCGAAATTGTTGTCGTAAGCGATGGATCGTCGGATCGCATGGCTGAGGTAGCCGCACGCCTCGCGAAGCTTGGTCTGGTGGATCAGGCACTCTCAACAGACCTGCGCGGAGGGAAACCAAGTGGGCTTAATCTTGCAATCGCCGCGGCAAGAGGGGACCTGATTGTCATCGTTGATTGTGATTGCTCGTTCGACCGCTTTGCGATCGAAAACCTTGTCAAATATTTCAATGATCCTTCTGTAGGTGGCGTGAGCGGCGACATCGTGCCTCGCAACGGGGATGCTACGTTGACAGCCCGCTTCCAGGAGATCGAGTATCTATTCTCGTTGTCAGTTAGTAAGCGGATTGGGGCTACGCTAAATCAAGTAGTCTGCATATCCGGAGCATTTGGAGCTTTTCGCCGCGAGGCGCTAGAGTGCATTGGAGCTTTCGACCCGGGTGGCGGAGAAGATTTGGACCTGACACTGCGGCTGCGCGCCAAAGGATGGGTCGTGGCCTTCGCAGAAGACGCTATTTGTTATACTGACGTCCCGACACGGTTGTGGTCGTTGATACGGCAGCGGCTGCGATGGGAGCGGGATGCAATCTGGGTGCGGTTTCGCAAGAACTGGAGGCCCATGGACCCGCGTTCTCCTTCGTTTCGTTTGGCGGAAGCGTTCCATCAATGGGATTTTATCATCTTCAACGTGATCTCCGCGGCAATATTTCCATTCTATCTTGTCTGGTTGCTTGTTCAGTACGGATCATTTGCTCTGCCAATTCTCATCGCAATGCAGATCGGTCTGTTCGCAATCGATGTACTTATGTTGAAAATAGCCTGCGAGGTAACCGGCCGACCACTGTTTTTTCGGAACTTAATTTATCTATTCGGATGCTCGATCTTCATGGCCTACATCATGCGTGGCATTCGCTTGAGTGCATACGTTGAGGAATGGTTCCTATCTGGGTCGCGACGCGACGATTATGTGCCGCTTAAGGTTCGTAAAGTACGTACATGGTGATCTGAATGCAGCGGATCCGCAAACGCCCCCGTTTCGATAACCTTCTGAGTGAGCAGCGCTCTATAACGGGCTCATGGGGCCGTCGTATCTACCTTGTGCTTCTAGTGCTATTGGCTGTTGGAGTTCTTAACTATCTGATTGGCGATGCCTTCTTACTCAGAGCCGACGGCCTTTTTCTCTCGGACCGGTATGTCGTTGCGGCGACTTATCCCGGAAGAGTTTCGGCAGTAAACGTCAAGGTGGGGGATAAAGTAAAGGCGGGTGCCGTTCTGTTCCAACTCGACTCTGCCGAAATGCTTAAAAACGTTGCTGATCTTTCCCTCCGAACAGGCGATCTTTCTACGCGCCTAACGCAACTGCGGATGCGGGCCGCAACCATCTCGTCTTTGATGCCGCTAGCAGAACGTCAGGCGCATGAAGCTAGCCAGGTCGTTGCGCGTGTCGATAAAATGTCTGCGCGCGGCCTCATTTCATCGCAGGCCATGCATCAGAATCTTTCAGCTGAATATGAGTCGGCCACCCATTTGGCGGATTTGCGCGCGCAGGCCGGGGCCCTCAGCGAGGAAATGACACTTACAGAACGTTCGTACGGCAAAGCAAGGGACGCATTGGGACAACTCGAAGCCTTTTACGGTCGCGGTGAAATTCGGGCGCCGGCGTCCGGCGTGATCGGGCCGCATGTGCCGTCCGTCGGACAGGTCGCAAAATTTGGGGACGAACTTCTGCAAATTTATGGGGAGAAAACCTATGTCCTCGCGTATCTACCGGATATATATTTCTTCACCATATCGTCGGGTGATCGAGTGGAAGTAACAGGTGGTCCTGGCTCACCAAATGTGACAGGTACGGTGGAGGCGGTTCTCGGAGTCGCAGATTCGCTGCCGCCAGAGTTTCAGAATATGTTCCGTCCGCGTGACCGATCGCGGCTTATAAGAATCGCTATACCTAAGAATAGTGGCTTTGCGATTTCGCAAAAGGTGCGGGTCAGTGGCTGCATTGCCGGTTGGTGCTGGAAAAACATACTACCAAATTTATGACGGCCACAAAAAATTCACCGGCTATTGGCGGCTTGGCGTTCCGGGCCTGTATCGCACCGCTCCTCACTGTGCGAGATCCGGCGGGAGACGGTGCTCTAGGCCCCTTATCGCCGCAGCCTACGGTCGATATTCATGTTCTGCGACGGCGCCTCGCGTACAGGCGCGTGCCCTAACCGATCTTCTACACCACGAATATCCAACCAATTGAAGAGACACGCAAATTCGCGCCGGCGCGGCGCGTTGGCACTACATCGGGATGGCTTGAAGTTTCCAGGTTAGCTTTCGGCGAGTTGGCGGACCGTGGGTGGTAGAACGACGCCGGCGGCACGCCGGGCAAGACTGGCGGCCGGGCGGGGCGCTGAGCGCAGCAAGAAGCGTTTGCCATCCTGCTCGACATCGGTCTCGGTCAGCGAGTCGAGATCGGCGAGGATTTCCGGCCACGAGCCCACGCGACCGATTTCGGCGATGCGGTCTTCCAGGGCTGTCTTCAGAACGAGCGCGAGGAAGCTGCACGACACGTGCCCGCGGATGGTCTCATCGAGTTTGTGGAAAATCGGACGCGTGGCGAAAAGACTTTTGGCCGTGCGGAAGGCGTTCTCCACCATGGCCAACTGCTTGTAGCAGAGCATGGCATCAGTTGGTGAAAGCTCGGTGTTGGTGCGCAAGACGAAGATGCCGTCGAACCTGGCATCCTCCTCGACGTTGCCACGGTCGATGACAAAGCCATTTTCGCCGGTGGTCGCCAGGAAACGTCGATAGCCGCGGTTGCCGACAAGCGCGTTGTCGCCCTTGTTCAGTTGTCGCTCTAGGGAAGCGATAATGGCGGCGCGGTCGGCGGCATCCTTCTTCGCCTCTTCGTGATTGCGGCAGACGATATAACGGCGACCGGCGAGCGTCACTGCCTTGGTCTCGTAGTCAATGCTCTTCCTGCGCTTGGTGATGTTCGGTGGCACGAAGGGGGTTGGGTCGTCGAGCACCAGTTCCCGCACCAGCTTGTCGGTGCGCTCGCGTACGCCAAGAATGTACAGAAGCCCGCGGGCTTCGAGCTCGGCGATGGTCTCGGCGCTGATGATGCCGCGATCAGCAACCACACACACCCGCGCGATGGAGAAGCGCCAGCGCAAGCGATCGACCACCCGAATGAGGCTGCCGGTATCCGCCGTGTTGCCCGGCCACATCTCCGTGCAGACCGGCCGGCCGTTCCCGTCCAGCAGGACAGCCAGGATCATCTGGCGCAGATCTGGGCGATGGTCCTTCGAATAGCTGTGCCGACCTAGCGTCTGCCCGCCGGCGCCCTCGAAATAGAGACTGGTCGTATCCATGAACACAAGGCCCAGCTTGCTGAACAGGTCGCGCCGCTTCTCGAATAGGCGTTCTTCGACGACGTCCTTGAGGCAGCGCGGCGCAAACGGAGTATGGCCGTCCTGTTGGTCCGCCGGCAGTTCCTCGCCGAGCCAGGCCATGGCCCGATACAGATGATGCAGGTCGAGGCTCTCGGCACCCTCGATCCGGTAGTCCTCCCGCCACCGATCGGCCGCCCGATCCGAACCGCCGCCGAATAGGCGGTGCAGGACGGTGAGGAAGACCGCACATTCGCCTTGGCGGCAAAGCGCGCCCCCGAACGTAGCAGCCTTTTCCAATTGCCCGCTCTCGTGCAACTCATCGACGCGGCCGAGGGTGACGATCACACCCTCAGCAATATACCAGCCTGGAGCCACCAGCGATGGCAGCGTAACTCAAACAAACTGGCCTCCGAAAAATCGGGGCGGTTCAAAGTGCGCGCGTCTAAGTGGCGGGTCGGCCTTCACTAGGCCCGCTAGGCCGCCACCGCGATCAGCGCGGCGTCAATCAGACGCTCTGGATCGCGCTCGCTGTCTGCTGTTGACTTGAGGATACGTTCTGGTAGCAGGGTCTTGCTTGTCGTTGCTCGTTGCTGGGGCGGAAGGCAGGCCCAAGCGTCTTCGAGCGTTTCCCTCAGCAGCAAGACGGTGTCTATGTCGAAGTGAACAGGCCCCTTGGTATCCATCTGTCGCCTCCACGTGTCGTTGAATGTCAGATGCCACTTCGCGGATGAATAGGGCGGCACGTTGGCGAGTCGATGACGTTTTGGTTACGGCAGCAATCGTCTTGGCTACTACACAACGATTAATCTGCAAAGAAATGTTCCTCAGTAAAATCAATTTGCTTTGTAGCCGATTTTGGTTTCCCTCCGTCCGCACCAAAGCTCTTGCCAACCGCCCGCTCAATGCTGAATCAAACGCGGCAGCACCAGGGTGACGGCCGGGAAGGTGAGAATGATCCCCACCACGATCAGCGCCATGCCGATGAACGGCGTGACCGAGACGATGATGTGCTGCATGGTCGTGCCGTGCGGCACCGCGCCCTTGGCCACGAACAGCAAGAGCCCGAACGGCGGGGTGGCGAGGCTGATCTCCAGGATCATCAGCATCAGCACACCGAACCACACATCCTGAAATCCAAGATGCTGGACCATCGGCATGAAGATCGGCGCGGTGATCATCATCATGCTGACCTGATCCATGAAGCAGCCGAGGAACATGAGCACCGCCAGCATGCCGACGATGATCGCCATCGGCGGCAGGCCGGACTGAGTCACCATCGTCGACAGGCTCGCGGTCGCCTCCGAGAATGAGAGGATCTGTGAGAAGGTCGTCGAGCCGCAGATGATGAAAAGCGTCATCACCGTGAAGCGCAGCGTCTGGGTCACCGAGATGCGGAAGTTCTCCCAGGTCAGCTTGCGGTAGACGATCGCGGCGATGAGCGAGGCGGCGGCGCCGAGGGCCGCCGACTCGGTCGGCGTCGCCACCCCGGCGATGATGCTGCCGACGACCACGACAAAGATGCTCATCAGCGGCAGCACGTATTTCACGAACGGCATCAGCCGTTCGGCCCAGCTCATCTTGACGACGTTGTAGGGCGGCGCTATTTCCGGGTTGATCCAGCAGCGGATGGTGACGTAGCCGAAGAACAGCGCCGCAAGGATCAGCGCCGGAATGATCGAGGCGACCAGCAGGTCGCCGATCGGGATCAAGGCGATGCTGCCGAGCAGCACCGCCAGCGCCGAGGGCGGGATCAGCATGGCGAGGCCGCCGGTGGCGACGATCGGTCCGATCGAGATCGATGACTTGTAGCCGCGCTTGTACATCTCGGGAAGAGCGGGATCGGCAGCAACGCGAAGCTCTGCACCGACTGGACCGAGTTGCGCATCAGCTGCAGGACGCCGTTGTCGCCGCCCATGACGAACCAGGCGCCGATCAGGTTGATCGCGAAAAATGCGAACACCACCGGCAGGCCGATCAGCATGAACGCGACCAGCCCGCCGATCAGCAGCGCCAGTATGGTGTACCACTCCATCGCGACGGCGCCCGGTCAGATGCCGTCGGACGCAATGTCGGCCGGCAGTCCCGGCGGCGTGCGCAGCCACCGGATGAAGATGCACATCATGATCAGGAAGATCGGCGGCGGGCCGACATACATCCACCATTCGGGGACTATGAAGGTCTGCTGTATCAAGGTGCCCGACCTGAACGAGTGCCACCAGGCGACCGTGGACGCAAAGGTGAGGATCGCGCAGATCAGGGCGCCCAGCGCGTTCGAAACCATAAGTGCCCGCGCCTTCGCCGCGGGACGCAGCCGCTCGACCGCGATATCGATCGAGATGTGACCCTGGTTGAGCAGCACCCAAGGCGCGCCGAGGAAGGTGATGCCGTAGAGCATGTACTCGGCGACCTCGAGGCTCCACGGCATTGCGAACCAGCCAAAGTAGCGGCTGGCGACGTCGACACAGATCAAAAGGGTCAGCAGGCACATCCCGGTGCCCGCAACGAATGCGAGCCCGTTGACGAGTGCCTCAAACCAGCCGCCCGGTCGGTCCGTGCCAGACGTCGCCATACCGTTATGTGTCGCGTGCGAAGCCGTCTACTTGGTCAGCAGCGGTTTGATCTTGTCGGTGAACTGCGGATTCGCCTTGCGCATCGCGGCCCAGTAGATATCCTCGGCCTTCTTGGCGAAGCCCTTGCCGAGGTCAACATATTTGAGGCCTGACTTCTTCTGGGCGGCGATCTCCTTGGCGTTCTGCTTATGACGCCATTGCGGCCAGACCTTCTCGAGCCACAGGGTGCGCTCGTTCAGGCAGCCCTTCTGGTCCTTCGACAGCGATTTCCACTTGTCGAGATTCACCAGGATGTTGATGCCGGCGCTGTAGTAGCCCGGCCCGTAGCGGTACTTGAGGAACTTGTCCCAGCTGAAGTCATTCACGCCCCACAGCGGCCAGCCGACGCCGTCGACGACGTTGCGCTCGAGGCCGGTGTAGACCGCGGGTGGCGCCATGCGCACCGGAGTCGCCCCGAGCGACTTGAAGAAGGGGTCGTAGACCGGCACCGAGCGCAAACGGAAGCCGTCGAACTTGCGGTTCTTGGCGGGTTTGGTGGTGTAGAGGTAGAAATGGAGGCCCGTGCCGATCTGGGTGAGGTAGTGGGCGTTCAGCTTCTGCTCGTGGATCTTGTTGAGCATCGCCCAGGCGCCGTCCTTGCGCTGCTTGACCAGCGAGACGGTGGCGAGGTCGGTCACCGACGCCTCCGGTAGCGTGCCGCGATAGTAGTTGGGCGGACCGTAATGCATATCGATCACGCCGGTCTTGAGCGCGTTCCACTGCTCGAGCGACTTAATCGCCGACGGGCCGATGATGCTGATGTGCACCTTGCCCTTGCAGACCTTGTTGACGCTGTCCACCCAGTCGCCGAAGAACTTGGCGAAGATGACGCGGGTGGGAAGGAAGCTCGCGGCCTTGAGCTGAACTTCGGCGGCCCGGCCGACCGTCGCGAACGTCATCGTCGCCGCCGCGGCGACCAGCGCTGTCGTGATTGTTTTCGAAAACCTCACAGTATCCTCCCCCTGGTTGTAACGCTGCGTTGTATTCTTCGCGCCAGCGCTTTTTACGTTCTGGTTTCCTGAGCGGGTGAGGCTCGCGGCTGACGGCGCCCTTCGGGACGCATAAGAACGAATTGTATAGAGGCAAACTGGAGTGGGCAATGGCGCGGCGGATCGTACCGCTGGAGGCCGCATTCTTCGATCATCTTGCGCAGGCACGCTGAATCAATCCCAACCCGGCCCGGCAACAATCTGCTCGTACGGTACAGCGCCCGACAAAATCCCCACATCCCGCGCGAACCGGTTCATGCCGGCGACGAATTTGCGCGAGATCGCCGTGTCGTAATAGGGCAGGTCGCGCCGGATCAGCCCGGCGATCAGCTCGGCCTCGGCCCGCGGGAACAGCTTGCGGCCGATGCCGGTGGCGAGCGAAACGTCCTGCTTCAGTGCGGCATGGGTCTTGGCGATGGCGCGCACGGTGGCCGCTGCCGTCTCGGGCGCGCGCGCGCGCAGCCGGTCGGCCGCGGCGACGGACGCCATGGTGTAATTGAAGCAAGCCGGCGGCCCGTCGCCGCGGCGCACGTCCAGTACCACCGTGCCGACGCCGCGCCGCACCGCCACCTCGGCGCCCATGCCGTTCGCCCAGAAGCCGTCGATCTTGCGTTCCTGCAGCGCCCTGGCCGCGGTCAGGCCGAAATTGACGGTGGCGCCGACCGCACCCGGCACCGGCGCGATGGTCACGCCATCGCGA
>JARRNI010000112.1:0-9078 GCA_037385125.1 Pseudolabrys sp. | reverse complement strand
CCCCGCACATCCGTCGGCAAAAGGGGCTGGATCGAAGACCACTGTTCATCGCTGAGCCAGAAAAGATTGGATCGCATCGCCTCGCTCCGAATCAAACACCCAGAGCGAATCAGCAACTGATTCACACAGCAACAATTTTATTGGGTCTTGGCCCTAGTTTGGAGGAAACGTGATGGTAGGTGAATCCATTACTGGCCTCGGTTTTTTAAAGACTGCTTTCGATCTTGCGAAGGCACTTAAAGATATTGACGATGCTGCCCGTCGCAACGCGGCCGTTATAGAACTTCAAGAAAAAATCCTCGAAGCACAGTCGGCACAGAGCGCGCTAGTTGAACGCGCAAGAGAACTTGAAGCAAAGGTAGATAGCTTTGAAAAATGGGAAGCGGAGGGGACGCGCTACCAATTGAAGGATTTTGGAGGGGGAACGTTCGCTTACGAACTTAAGGCAGACGAAGCGCGCGGCGAACCGATGCATCACATTTGTCCCAATTGTTACGAAAAGGGTCGTAAATCTATACTCCAGATGGGGGGTGGAAATGCATTCAAACAACAAATAGCGAGATGTCCCGCCTGCCAAACGGAGTTCGGCTTAGGGGTCCGGCAAACACAGCATATACGTCGTGGCCCAAGTTGGCGTTGACGCTCTCCCTAGCAGCGACCATGACAGCGTACCATTGGTATGCAGGGTTGTGACGCATAAGGCTGGCTGCCGGAAGGCCCGTGCAGCACATCCCATGTGGATATCTGCCGTGGGAAGCAAGCAGCAGAAGGCTTTTAGCGCGGCCAATGATTTCAATGACTTAGGTTTCCTAGCCGATATTGCCGTAGCCGCCCGCCAGTCCCCGCGATGGTCGACTGCGCGATGTTGCCTTTGCGGATCGCCATGCCGATAGCGAAGGAGATGGAGAAAGCCCAGAAGGTCGCCAGCGTGGTGGCGAAAATGAAGTCGACCTTGCTCAGCTTGGCAAGCGGCGTCTGCGCTAGGATGCGGTAGAACAGCGCCGGCAGCGACACGTAGACAATGAAGAAGTTCATCCAGCCCCGCGCGGTGTCCGGGATCTGCCTGATCCGGCCGCAGGCGAAACCGATGAAGATGAGCCCGAAAAGCGGCAGCGCGAGATTGAGGACGTCGACCATCCGGCCTCTTCCGGCCGTCGCCCCCCATCTTGGTCCGGTTTGACCCTACTTGGCGCGGCCTTTGCATTCCTCTAAACGGCGGACTGCAATAACGGAAGGAGCGTAGGCCGTGAAGCCCCCGCGCCAGTTCTATCAGCCGCTCGCCATCGGCGCCCCCGCCCCGTTGCGGGAACTGCCGGTCCGCCTCGAGCGCATGATCCATTTCGTGCCGCCGCACAACGAGAAGGTACGCGCCAAGGTGCCCGCCCTCGCCGCCCAAGTCGACGTCGTGCTGGGCAACCTAGAGGACGCCATTCCCGTCGATGCCAAGCAGGCCGCGCGCCAGGGTTTCATAGACATGGCCATGGCGACCGATTTCGGCACCACAGGCTTGTGGACGCGCATCAACGCGCTCAACTCGCCCTGGGCGCTCGACGACGTCAGCGAAATCGTGACGGCGGTCGGCAACAAGCTCGACGTCGTCATGCTGCCCAAGGTGGATGGGCCCTGGGACATCCATTACCTCGATCAGTTGCTGGCGCAGCTCGAAGCGCACCACGCCGTCGAAAAACCGATCCTCATCCACGCCATTCTGGAGACTGCGCTCGGCGTCAACAATGTGGAGGCGATCGCCACCGCCTCCCCGCGCATGCACGGCATGAGCCTCGGCCCCGCCGATCTCGCCGCCTCGCGGGCCATGAAGACCACGCGCGTGGGCGGCGGCCATCCCGACTACAAGGTGCTGGCCGATACGCAAGACGGCGGCGAACGGCCAGCCTACCAGCAAGACCTGTGGCATTACACCATCGCGAAAATGGTCGATGCCTGCGCGGCCACCGGCATCAAGCCGTTCTACGGTCCGTTCGGCGACTTCGCCGACGGCGCCGCCTGCGAGGCGCAGTTTCGCAACGCCTTCCTCATGGGATGTCTCGGCGCGTGGTCGCTGCATCCTTCGCAGATCGACATCGCCAAGCGCGTGTTCTCGCCCGACCCGAAGGAAGTCGCCTTCGCCAGGAAAATCATCGAGGCCATGCCGGATGGCGCCGGCGCGGTGATGATCGACGGCAAGATGCAGGACGACGCCACCTGGAAGCAGGCCAAGGTGCTGCTCGATCTTGCAAAACTGGTGGCGGCCAAGGACCCGGAGATGGGGGCGCACTACGGACTTTAGACGGGCTGGTCAAAGCCGTGGAGACGCGTTAAGGGCGGGTCATGAACAAGATGCGCAACGCCAAATACGGGCTCGGCCAGGTGGTGAAGCACCGCTTGTTTTCGTTCCGCGGCGTGGTATTCGATATCGATCCGGAATTCGCCAACACTGAGGAATGGTGGCAGGCGATCCCGGCGGAAATCCGCCCGCACAAGGACCAGCCCTATTACCATCTGTTCGCGGAGAACGAGGAGAGCGAATACATCGCCTACGTCTCCGAGCAGAACCTCTTGCCGGACACCTCGGGCGCGCCGGTGCGCCATCCACAGGTCGCCGAGGTGTTTGAGCTGGACGACGGCGGCGGCTACCGCCCGCGCAACAGCCGGTATAACTAAAGCGAATAACGTTCGGATGGAATCATCCTTTCGTCCCCGCGAAAGCGGGGACCCAGGGCGTCAACTTCCGCGCTTGCGATTGCATCCCCGGATTCCGCTTGCGCGGGAATGAGCGGAGTATGCATCGACCTAAACGAAACATACTCTAGCTGAGCGTTCTCTGGCCGTCGTTACTTATGTCGCTCGGCACCGCTTCGGCGCCGCGAATTCTTTTTCGATAAAGACCAAAACGAAAGGCGCGGCTTCGCGGCCGCGCCTTTCGATGTTTACGCTGCCAGAGCGCCTACTTCTTCTTCGCCGGCGCCGACTGCTGCTTCTCCAGCTTCTTGCGCGCTTCTTCGGCCTTCTTCTGCAATTCGCTTTGCAGCTTGTGCTGCTGCGCTTCCAACTGCTTCGGATCGATCGGCGGGCCGTCATACGCCTTGGCGAAATTCTTCAGGGAAAGCGGAAAGCTGAGAATCGTATTGCGCGGGACAAAGGTTTGGACTTCCAATGTCTTGCCCTTCTTCAGCTTATCGATCAGGGCGTCATCGACCTGGTAGTAGGCCATGCATCCGCTGCGAACGCCGCAAAGCAGGTAAGGCGCTTGGCCGACCTCCTTATTGTCGATCAGGACGCGCGTGCCCCGCTGGACGAGCACCGTAGAGGCGAAGATCACCTGCAACCTTTTCTGGCCATTCGGCGCCTCGAGGATCTGCGCCACGACGACGGGTTGGCCGGTCTCGATGCGGCCATCCGTATGCACGACACAGACTTGCTTGTTGTTGGTCTCCGATCCCTTCTGGCATGCCTTGGTCCAGGGGGAGTAGATGAGCTGCTTGACCTGCTGCACCTTAGGTGCAGGCGGCCGCTGCTGCGCCGGCTGCTTGGCGGCGGGCGCGGCCTTCGGGGCCGCCTTCTTGCCCTGCGCGTGCGTGGCAGGCGCACTGGCAAATGCCGCCAGCGCCACGGTAGCGGCAGCCAAAGCGGCGGTCAGCGCCCGGCCCCGCGGCCGGGCCGATGCGATGCGATCATTCATGCAAACAGTCCTTTGTTTTCCCGGCGGTCGGCCCTGAATCCTCCCGGCCGGTCGCCTCTTTTATTCGGCTCTCTCCCCATGAAATAGGGCGGGAGCGTGACAGTCGCCCGCCGCCTGATAGCCGAATTTACGCCTGCAATAAAGCCACGAATACGCCGAAAATAGGAAACCGGCGGCGCCCGCCGCCCTATGGTAGACTCACGACAGAAAGGAGCGAATCGCATTCGACGCTTGCTTGTGCCCCCATTCGATGTCGGCGCCTTGACGCAGGTGAAGGCCTCGCGCCGCGCGGTGATGCGCGGCGCGCTCGCCGCCGGGATCGCTCTCGCCTTGCCGCCGCTGCGCGCCGAGGCCGCGGCCACCCATCACGCCATCGCCATGCATGGCGAGCCGGCCTGGCGAGCGGACTTCAGCCACCCCACATATGCCGATCCGGCGGCGCCCAAGGGTGGCCAGCTGGTGCAGGGCGTGCTCGGCACTTTTGACTGCCTCAATCCGTTCATCGTCAAAGGCCTGCCCGCCGCCAATATCCGCAGCTATGTGGTCGAGAGCCTGATGGCTCGTGGCTACGACGAGCCGTTCACCCTCTATGGCCTGCTGGCCGAAAGCGTCGAGACCGACCCCAAGCGTGATTTCGTCATCTTCACCATCAATCCGGCCGCCCGCTGGGCGGACGGTGCGCCGGTCACGCCGGAGGACGTGATCTTTTCCTGGCAGCTTCTGCGCGACCACGGTCGCCCAAATTTCCGCATCTATTACGCCAAGGTGACCAAGGCGGAACCGGTCGGCAAGCGCGGCGTGCACTTCGATCTATCCGGCGCCGGCGACCGCGAATTGCCGCTGATCCTCGGCCTGATGCCGGTGCTGGCCAAGCACGCCACCGACCCGAAGACCTTCGAGGATACCAGCTTCACCTCCCCGCTCGGCAGCGGCCCCTATATCGTGACCAAGGTCAAGCCGGGCAGCAGCGTCACCTTCAGCCGCGACAAGAATTATTGGGGCCGCGACTTGTCGATCAACCGCGGCATGTGGAACTTCGACACGGTGCGTTTCGATTACTACCGCGACGGCAACACCCATTTCGAGGCGTTCAAGAAGGGCCTTTACGACGTGCGTGCCGAGACTGATCCGGGCCGCTGGGAGACCGCCTACAATTTCCCCGCCATCCGCAAGCACCGCGTGGTCAAGGAGGAATTCCCCTACGGCCTGCCGAAGGGGATGGTCGGTCTCGTGTTCAACACCCGGCGCCCGATCTTCGCCGACGTGCGCGTGCGTCAGGCGCTGCTGCAATTGTTCGACTTCGAATGGATCAACAAGAACTACTTCTTCAGCCTCTATGAGCGCACCGCCAGCTATTTTGACGGCTGCGACCTTTCCTGTCACGGTGTTCCTGCCAATGCGCGCGAGCGCGAGTTGCTGGCGCCGTTCCCCTACGCGGTGCGCGCCGACATCATGGAAGGCAGATGGTCGCCGCCCAAGACCGACGGGTCGGGCATCAACCGCGCGGGGCTTCGCCGCGCCTTCGCGCTGTTTCGCCAGGCCGGCTATGCGCTGAAGGGAACGCGGCTCGTCCATCTCGCCAGCGGACAGCCGTTCGGCTTCGAGATGCTCACCAAGACCCGCGACCAAGAACGGGTGGCGCTCGCTTATGCGCGCAGCGCCAAGCGTGCCGGCATCGCCGTGCAGGTGCGCAGCGCCGACTCCACCCAGTTCGAGCATCGCCTGCTCAACTTCGATTACGACATGACGCAATACCACTGGGAGCAGTCGCTCTCGCCCGGCAACGAGCAGCTTTTTTATTGGGGCTCGGCTGCGGCCAGCCAGGAAGGCAGCCGCAACTACATGGGCGTCAAGTCGAAGGCGATCGACGCCATGATCGCGGCCCTGCTGGCCGCCGTCGCGCGCGACGACTTCGTTTCGGCCTGCCGCGCGCTCGACCGCGTGCTACTGTCGGGCTTCTACGTCATTCCGCTCTATTACCCGCCGGTGCAATGGGTGGCGCGCTGGCGGCGCATCAAGCACCCGCAGCACACTTCGCTGTACGGCTATCTGCCGGAAACCTGGTGGCACCAGGAGGCGCGATCGTGAGGGGCCAGTCATGATCCTCGAACAACCCGACAATGCGGCCGGCGGCGCCACGCTCGACGAATTGTTCCGCCGCGCCAGCGTGCGCAATCCGGACGCGGTCGCGCTGATCGACCCGCCCGACAAGCAATGCTTTGCCGACAGCGCGCCGCGCCGGCTCACCTTTCCCGAAGCCGACCGGCTGATCTCCGCCATAGCGGCGCGGCTGTCCGGGCTCGGCCTGCATACGGACGCCATCGTGGCCTTGTAGCTTCCCAACACGGTGGAGAGCGTGATCGCCCTGCTCGGCGTGCTGCGCGCCGGCATGATCGCGGCGCCGCTGCTGTGGCGGCAGCAGGACATGGTGGCGACGCTTCGCGACGTCGGCGCCAAGGCCATCGTCACCGGCGGGGCGGAGCTCGCGCGACAGCGCCACGCTCGCCGCGGTCGAGCTGTTTCCCGTGCGCCATGTCTGCGCCTTCGGTGACGGGCTGCCGGACGGCGTGGTGCCGCTCGACGACCTGTTTGCCGATGCGGCGCCGCTGCCGGCGCAGGCCGCGTCCCGCTCCGGCTCCGCGGCCGCCCACGTGGCGTTGATCAGCTTCGAGCCCGCCGCCGCCGGGCCGGTCGCCCTGGCGCGCAGCCACCTGCAGCTCATGGCGGGAGGTACGAACGTGTTCCAGCAGACGGATCTCGCCAGGCAGGCCTCGATCCTGTCGGCGATCCCGCCCGCCTCGTTTGCCGGCGTCGCGCTGACGCTGCTGCCCTGGCTGCTATCGGGTGGTACGCTGGCGCTGCATCACGGCGGCGACCCGGACGTGCTCGCGGCGCAATGCGAAGGCCTGAGCGATGCCACCGTGATCCTTCCCGGACCCGCTTTGGCTCCCCCTGTGCGAGGCCGGCCGCTTAAGCGCCGGCATCAAGACGATTGCCGCGCTGTGGCGCGCGCCGGAGCAGCTCGCGACCGCGCCACGCTGGCGCGGCGAGGCCGCGCTGGTGGACGTGGCGAGCTTCGGCGAGATCGGTCTCCTGGCCGGCCGCTGCGGCGCCGACGGCCTGCCGTTGCCGATCCCGCTAGGCCAAATCGATCAAGTCGGCCAAGGCGGCGCGCCGGGCGGCGGGAGCGTGCTAAAAACCGCCCGCTGCCGGGCCGGCACCCTCGCTCTGCGCGGGCCCATGGTGCCGACGCAGAGCTTTCCGCCGGATGCCGCGCAAGACGGCGATCCGGAAGCCGATGGCTTCCTCGATACCGGCTTCACCTGCCGCCTCGGCGGTGACATGGTCACTTTGGTGGTCACCGGGGCTCCCGTCGGGACTGTTATTATCGGCAGTTATCGCTTCCAGCGCGCGGCGGTCGAGGCCGAGCGTGCCGCCGCCGATCCGGCCGCCACGCTGGTGGGCGTGCCACACGGCATTCTGGGCCAGCGCCTGGCCGGCAGCGCGCCGGATCGGCAAGCGGTCGTGACCGCGCTGCGGGCCCGCGGCGCCAATGCTCTGCTCGCCGTCGCCTTCGCCGGCCCACGGCGCGACGCCGTCTGATCGCAGGTCATTGACTGGACATTAAGGGCCGACGGGTAGGTTCTGCGCTCCCGTAACGGCCGCGTGCGTATCCATGTCACTTCAAGGTCCGATCATCGTGGTCGCCGACACTCCGGCGCCCGACATCGTTGAAGCACTGGGCACGGCCGGCGCCTTTCCCATCGTCGAGGCCACGTGGGCCGACGCGTCGACGGCCTTCGTTGCGGTCAAGCCGGCTGCCGTTGTGATCGTCGAGCCTGGTGCGCCGCGATCGGAATCTTCCGCGCGCATGCTCTGCCTGCAGATCGCTACCGCCGCCGGTCCGATCGTGCCTACGCTGGCCTTGGTGCAGGGCGAGCTTGGCCCCGCCATTCCGATCGCCTTGTGTGCCGACGCCGCCATGCCGACCGAGCGGCTGATCGCGCGCCTGCAATCGGCCCTGCGCGTGCGCGCGCTGCACGCCACGGTGCTGCGTCGCATCGAGAGCGGCGCGGCGCACGGCGGCAAGCTGCCTGAACTGCCCATCGGCGACGCGCTGAATGATGCGACGGTTTTGATCGCCGGCCGCGGGCCGCTCTATCCCGCGCTCAGCGTGGCGATGGGCGAGCAGGTCAACATCGTGGGCGGCTTGAGCGTCGAGACCGCCGCCAAGCACCTGGCCTCCCGCGACATCGACGGCATTGTGGTGGGCGACGGCTTTTCACCGCGCATGGTGGAGGCCTTTCTCACGCTGCTGGCGCAGGACACCCGCTTCCGCGACATTCCGGTGGCGGTGATCGGCGAGGCGCCGCCCGATTTCGCCGTACACCTGCCCAATATCGACCAGGTCGATGGCGACCCGGCCCGATTGGTACCGCGCATGGTGCCGGCAGTGCGCTTGCATGCGCTCGAAGCGCGGCTCAAGCGCATGCTGAAATCCCTCGACGCCGACGGAATGGTGGATCCCGACACCGGCCTGCTCAATCGCGACGCCTTCTGGCACGAGCTAGCCAATGCGATCGCGGAGGCGAACGAACGCAGCCTCGCGCTGTCGATTGCGCGGTTTTCCTTCGAGGGCGCGCTCAATGAGCGCTCGCGCCTCGACGGCGCAAGGCTGGTGACGCGGCTCATCCGCAACATCGACTTCGCCAGCCGTGAGGACGACGCCGGCATTCTCGTCGTCTTCACCCAGACCGATCTGCGCAGTGCCCATGTGGTGGCGCGCCGCATCGCCGGCGCCCTCAAGAACATGCTGGTGCCGGCGCTGCCGCGCGAGCCGATCACCGCCAATGTGACGCTCGCCACGTTCAAGGCCGGCGATACCCTCAACAGACTGATGCTGCGCATGATGGACGGCCGGGTGGTTGCCGCGGAGTAGCCTCCGGGCTTAGGCTGGCCTTCCGAAAGGAGCCAGCCATGTCCGACCAACAGCCCGTCCGCATCGACGTCGTTTCCGACGTGGTCTGCCCCTGGTGCTTCATCGGCAAGCGCCGGCTGGAAAAGGCGCTGGCGCTCAAGCCGGACGTGCCAGTCGAGGTCTATTGGCACCCCTACTTTCTCAACGACTGGATCCCTCGCGAAGGCATATCGCGCGCGGAATATCTCACCACCAAGTTCGGCTCGCCCGAGCGCTATGCCGGCATTGCCGAGCGCGTCACCGCCGCGGCGGCGTCGGAAGGCCTCGACTACGCCATGGACAAGATCAGCCGGCAGCCCAACACGCTCGATGCTCACCGGCTGATCCGCTGGGCCGGCGGCATCGGCAAGTCGGCCGAGATGAAGCAGCGGCTGATGGACCTCTATTTCACCGAAGGCGCCGATCTCACCAATCACGCGGT
>JARRNI010000111.1:0-9110 GCA_037385125.1 Pseudolabrys sp. | reverse complement strand
CGTGAATGGTGAGAAGATGAGGCAAGCGAACCGCCAATGACGCATCGAGAAGGGTTGAAGACGCTGTCGAAACGGGTGTCGGGAAATAACACTCGGGCAAGTGTAAACGGAGCCTGCTTACGGGCTACACGGCAGCCGGTGCATAGGCGGCATGATATCATCGTAGGCTTTAACACGGAACGTGAAAACCTGATGCGAGGTGCCAAGGGAAGTCGGCGAGTGGCAAACACCACGAGTGAGAATACCAATACTCTCGCGCGGTCCGAATCAACATCATCTGTAAAAATTGGTGTCCGATCTGTCGGACATTGTCCGATGACGATGTCGCTTGCGACAAGCAGATTTTTGCTCGGCCCGCGCCTTCGGCGCGCCGCACGCGGCTTTGGGGCTTGACCGCTCGGCGCGGCCGAGCAGATCGGACAGGCGTGTCGCCAATGCAAACTTGTGATCCGTGTTTGCCACGAAAGCTACGTGTTCACCAAGCGATGTCCGATTGATCGAGTGCTGGTTTTCTCACATCATCAAGCCGCCTGCAGAGGCTTGCCTGAGCTCTTGCTTATGTCGGCGTGGGTTGCAATGACTTTGCAATGCAACTTTGCGCTCCAAATCATATGTTTCGCCCACAGCCTTTGTGACTTAGTTTAACGCTCGCTCGGCGCCATGCCCCCTGACGGACGTGGAGCACACATTGGCTTGCTCATTGAACTGCCGCCCGCGCTGGCGGTGGTGACCCGAACGCACCCTTGCAACCAAAGTCATGCTGGTAGGCCCGCTCGACGCAAACCCTCTTCGTAAGCTTGTAAGTCGCTCGGTCTTCGCAGTTTTAACGCCGAATGCGTTTGCAAAGACTTTGATATGCCTGTCCCATTGACAAGAACGGACACGATCACCGTGACCTGTGGCAACCTAAAGTGCTGCCGTCGGCATGATGAGCCAATCATCCAACTCGTCGAGCGCAAGAAATTTACGTGCGGCGCTTGCGGACAGGAAACACGGATTACTCCGCTGGCTGTGCGCAGGCTCGCTGGGCATCTCCTCAATCGGTGGCCGCGCAAAAATTGAAGCCCTTTGCGGTTCCGCGCGGGCACACCTATCTTGCACGCATCTGGAGGGTGCTGGGCTTGATCCCGGCCGGCGTGGGCGGCTCATGAGCGAAGATTTGGCCCGATTGGAGGCGACGCGGCACCAGGCCGAGATAGGCGCCAATGTCGCGCGATCGCCCGAAGCGGTCGGGATCATCCACGGCGGCGGCCCGTCCGCGGCCTATTGGCCTGGAGCCAGCTGGACCTTGTGCAGAAGGCGCATGTGGGCGTGGTAACGGTGCATCAGCTGGAAGCGGACAGCGCTCGGGCCGCACCGATCGACGCTCGACGTGATCAGGCGTGCCTTCGAGGCCGCCGGTGTCGACTTCATCGAGCAGGACGACGGCGGACCTGGCGTGCGGCTACGGGAACCGGTGAGGAGGTAAGCGGCGTGGCGAGAATTTGCTTATTCCCAAAACGGCAAGGCACCTTTGCCTGCATGCAACCGAAGAACTTGGATGACTGCACATGCGTACTGATGCGAATTTTTGGCAAAACGAACCCAAATTCATCAACCATTTCAATGCGGATCTGACGGACAATGGGCGCCTTTCTTAACCAAGGCAGCACAGGTGAGGGCCGCGCCTTTCGGGGAATAAGGCGCGGCCCTCGTCGTGCGGTCCGGGGAAAGACCGCCGTTCAGGATTCCCAGAAGCAGCGGCCGGGGCCGGTGTCGATTTTGCCGTACGCAACACCCGACAATTCCGGCATACCGAACATCATGGCTTCGTGGCTGGGAACGTGGCGCAGCCAGCGCACCACACAGCGGGGGGTGGGCCAGCCGAGGATTTTGGATTTGTGTGACATGGCCGTCTTGGTCCTTTGAAAACTGTCGGATATAATATAGGGCGGGTTGGCTCGGCGACTGTGATCGGCAGCACAAAAGGGGCGATTTTTTCGCACCCGCGAAATTGAGCTAAGATATTGAAATAGAAAATAAAATATCTATAGCGTGTGAGCTATTTCACATTTGCAGCAAAGCTGGAGCGTCACCCTGCGAGTGGCGCGGGCAGCGGTTGCTCACTGGCGGGTGAAATAATCGCAGGCGGTGAGCACGAACATGAACAACAACCAGAACACCCCTGACAACGCGGCCATCCGCAACAGCGCCGTAGAAGACTTGAAATCCATGAAATACACCACGAGCAGCACGGTCATAACGAAGGCGATCGACAGGTGGGCGGCCGCATTCCTGCGAGCTCATGTGCGCCCTATGAAATAGAAAAGTGGAACCATCACGATCCAAGTCACATTGACGAAGTGCCAATAGAGCTCGGCGGCGGTGAAGGTCGCGCTTTCGAGCTTGAGCGTATCGCGGGCGAGCATGATCGCGAGCACCATCACGAAGCCGATGCCGATCAGCAGATGAATGAATGGCGTGTATGCCGGTCATCACCCAATAGAACGCCAAAAAAACTGGATCTGCTGCATCGCGAGGGGGAAATGCGGGCCCGCGTGGCTGAACGGCAGCGGCTGCTCGAGCGTGATTGATCGATCGGTGACGTATTCATTACCGCATATCCGGCGGCCATGGCCACGAACGGCGTCGCCAGCACCGCGATCAGGACGATCCGGGCGATTGTGTCGGCCACCGGACGAAACAGTTGCGGCATTCGCCAAAAAACTCCCGATCAAACAACTGATTTGGAAACGAGTTGGAGCTGACTGCATCGCTTCAACTGGTATCCGCCGCCGCGGGGCCAGTACCTGCGCACGGCGCTTTTGCACGTGCGATGTCGGCTGCACGTGCGATGTCCGCGCAAGGCGCTTCGTTGCCGGCATGTGGATTTGTCCGGCGGCCAATAGCAGCGCCTACATGGCCGGCGCAGGCAAGCGCGGGCGCATGCGGGGGTGCCGGCAATGGATGCATGGCTGGAGTTCCCCGAAAGCGGCGCCCCCAGGAATGCAACCCGGCCGGGGCGCGCGAATTCCACCGCATTCCTCGTTTTTGTGGGCGCTGTTGCACGGTGCGACAAAGCGCGGCATGTATCGCGGCCGGTCGCGCATGCCGCGGCGGCAGCCGGTTAGTCAGTGGCGCATTTGCAGCCACCGGCTAAAAGAGGGGGATAGGGGGATCAACGCCGGTGGTCGATTTTGCTGATCCGTTCGACGTGGTCGTGGTCGGCGGCGGCAATGCCGCGCTCTGCGCCGCCATCACGGCGGCGCGTGCCGGCTGCCGCGTGATCGTACTGGAAGGTGCGCCCGCCTTTTACCGCGGCGGTAACACACGCCATACCCGAAACCTGAGGCTCAGTCATGACGGCAGCGCGCCGACCATGACCGGCCCTTACGCGCAAGAGGAATTTCTCGACGACCTCTACCGCGTGACTGGCGGCGAGACCGACAAGCGGCTCGCGGAAATGACCATCGCGCGCTCGTCCGAATTGCTCGGCTGGCTGGGCGCACAGGGTGTGCGCTTCCAGCCGCCGCTCGGCGGCACGCTCTCGCTCGGCAAGACCAATGCGTTCTTCCTCGGCGGCGGCCGCTGCATGCTCAACACGCTCTACCGCTGCGCCGCGGCGCTCGGCGTCGCCTGCCTCACCGACGCGCCGGTGGAATCGCTCACCATCGACAACGGCGCGTTCGTGTCGGCGCAGGGCAGCCACGAGGGCCGTCCCTTCAGCGTGCGCGGCCGCGCGCTGGTGGCCGCCGCCGGCGGCTTCGAGGCCAATATCGAATGGCTGAAGGAATACTGGGGCAAGGCGGCCGACAATTTCCTCATCCGCGGCACGCCCTATAACCGCGGCGAGGTGCTGCGCATGTTGCTCGACGCCGGCGTGGCGCCGGTGGGCGATCCGACCCAGTGTCACGCGGTGGCGATCGACGCGCGCGCGCCCAAGTTCGACGGCGGCATCGCGACAAGGCTCGACAGCGTGGTGTTCGGCATCGTGGTCGACCGCGACGCTCAACGTTTCTACGACGAGGGCGAGGACACCTGGCCCAAGCGCTACGCGATCTGGGGACGGTTGATCGCGCAGCAGAATGAGCAGACCGCCTATTCGATCATCGATTCGAAATCGATCCGCCTGTTCATGCCGTCGATCTTTCCGGCGGTGGAGGCGGGCTCGATCGGCGAACTGGCGGAGAAGCTTTCACTCGATCCGGCGGCGCTCACGAAGACCGTGGACGACTTCAACGCCGCGGTGCAGCCGGGCACCTTTGACCACACCGTGCTCGACGACTGCCGCACGGAAGGGCTCGCCATCTCGAAAAGCCATTGGGCGCGCAAGATCGACATGCCGCCCTATTACGGTTATCCGCTGCGGCCGGGCATCACCTTCACCTATCTCGGCGTGAAGGTGAACGAGCAGGCGCGCATCCTGCTCGAGGGCGACGCGCCCTCCGGCAACATGTTCGCCGCCGGCGAGATCATGGCCGGCAACGTGCTGGGCAAGGGCTATCTCGCCGGCATCGGCATGACCATCGGGGCCGTGTTCGGCCGCATCGCCGGCGAGGGGGCGGCGGCGCATGCACGCCATTGAGAACGTGCGGGAAGCCGACCGGCTGATGACCATCTGCAACGCCTGCCGCTATTGCGAAGGGCTTTGCGCGGTGTTCCCGGCCATGGAGATGCGCCGCACCTTCACCGAGACGGACCTGGTCTATCTCGCCAATCTCTGCCACCAGTGCGGCGCCTGTTATCACGACTGCCAATACGCGCCGCCGCACCAGTTCGACGTCAATGTGCCGGCGGCGCTCGCCGCCCTGCGCGACGACAGCTACGGCGCTTATGCTTGGCCCCGCGCGCTCGCTGGCGCTTTCGCGCGCAACGCCCTGGTGATCGCGCTCGCGTGCGCTTTGAGCGTGGCGGCATTCGCGGCGGGCTTCGTCGCCTTGGCCGATCCGGCGGCGCTGGTTTCGCGCAACGCCGGCGATTTCTACAGGCTGATGCCGCATGACGTCATGGCGGCGCTGTTCGGCGCGGCGGCGTTCTATGCGGTATTGGCTTTTGTCGTCAGCCTTGCCGGCTACTGGCGCGCCATTCATGCCGGCCATCCGCGCGCCGGGCCTTTGACGCTTGTCGACGCGCTCGGCGACGCCTTCACGCTGCGCTACCTGGGCGGCGGCGGGGGCGGCTGCTCAAGCGAGAGCGAGCGGCCGTCCACGGTACGCCGCGTCTATCACCACTTCACGTTCTACGGCTTTCTCCTGTGCTTTGCCGCCACCTGCGTGGCGACCGTCTATCACTACGGTTTCGGCTGGGTCGCGCCTTATCCGGTGATCAGCGTGCCGGTACTGCTCGGCATTGCCGGCAGCATCGGGCTCTTGATCGGGCCGGCCGGGCTGTTCGTCCTGGCGCGCAAGCGTGATCCCAAGCTGACCGACCGCGCCCGCCGCGGCATGGACACAGCCTTCCTCGCCATGCTGTTCCTGACCAGCGCGACCGGACTCGCGCTGCTGATCCTGCGCGACACTTCCGCGATGGGCATGCTGCTCAGCGTGCATCTCGGCGTGGTGCTGGCGCTGTTTCTCACTTTTCCCTACGGCAAGTTCGTGCACGCGCTCTATCGGTTGCTGGCGCTGGTGCAATATGCGGGCGAGCGCAGACGAGGCGCGTTCGTGGAATAGCCCTGCGTTGTCGTCCCCCGCGGATGCGGGGGGACCCAGTAAACACAAGCAGCGCAGCGATTACTGGATGCCCCGCCTTCGCGGGGCATGACACCGAAAAAGTGGCGCGGCTTGCGACCTCACAGCGCCGCCACTGTCGACACTTCGATCAGGAAGGCCTCCTGCACCAGCCGGTCGATCATCAACAGCGTATTGGGCGGATACGCGCTGCCCGCGAACATGCGCGGGAATTCGCGCGTTCGGAAGGCCATGAACTTCGGGATGTCCTGCGAATGCACCAGATAGGTGGTGAACTCGACGACATTGCCCCAGCCGGCGCCCTGCGACTTCAGCGCTGCCTCGATATTGGCGAAGGTCTGCGCGCATTGTGCCTCGAAGTCCTCGCCGGCGACCCTTCCGTCCTTGGACACGCCGACCTGGCCGGCGACGAAGAGGAATTCCGACGCCTTCACGCGCGTCATCTGCGAATACTGCCCGAGCGGCTTGCCGAGCGTGTCGGGATTGATGATCTTGATGTCGGGCATGGTTTCCTCCGCAGTTTTCCCGTCATTCCGGGCACGCGCGAAGCGCGTGAACGCGGACTCCAGAGCCACACGCGAACACTTGCATTGCAGCCCTGGATTCCGGGCCCGCGCCTTCGGCGCGTCCCGGAATGACAGGGTAATCAACCGATTTCCACTACCTCTTCCGGAAACTGATGCAGCCGGTCGCCGGGACCGTTGCCGCCGATCAGATAGTTGTCACACAGCCAGTTGAGATAACCGCCGTGGATGTAGGTCGGGTGCACGACGATGTTCATGTCTTTTTCGATCGACCACGGCTCGTCGCTGCGCACCAATGGCCGCTCGACAAGATCGTAGCCCTGGCCGTGGCAATAAAGCCGCGCCTCTTCCGGCCGGCCATTCTTGCGCATGAAATCGTTGAAGGCCTCCCAGATGTCCTTGCAGGGCGTGCCCGGCTTGAGCAGGTCGAGGGTGAGCCTGCGCGCCTGTTTGCAGAATTCCAGCTCGTCCTTCATCGCCTGCGGCACCTTGCCGACCACGCAGGAACGGCCGAGCTCGGTGTACATGCCGCCCGGCCCGTTGTCCTCGACCAGCAGCGCGATCTGGTCGCCTTCCTTTATGTCGCGGTTCTGCACATGGCGGTTGCCGAATTTCGACGGCTGCCCGAGCGGCATGGAAGCGCACAGATAAATGCCGTTCTCGCTGCCGTGGGCGAGACTGTAATGCTGCGCCACCGCGGCCACCTCGACGTCGCGCATGCCGGGCTTGACCGCGGCGAAAGCGGTGCGCATTGCGCCGTCCTGCATCGACGCGGCGCGCTTGACCAGCTCCATCTCCTCCGCGCTCTTGATGACCTTGATGCGGTCAACCAGTTCGGTGGCGTCGACGAAGCTCGCCTGCGGAAAGGCGCGCTTCATGTAATCGAGCAGCGCGAAGGACATCTGATAGGTGCCGACATAGCCGATAGTGCCCTTGGCGAAAGGCTTGAGCGCGCGCGCGGCCAACTCCGGGTCGTACTCGTTGGTGTAATGGGCCGAGGCGTAGCTCGGCGTGGTCAGCACTTGTTTGACGCCGCGCCAGACCGCGGCGTTGACCTCGCTGCCGCCGAATGGGCCCTGGCACACCACCGTCATCTCGTCGTCGCGCGGGAACACCACCGTATTGGGGTAGCCGTTAGTGGCCGGGGTGTCGGTGAAATATTTCACGTAGCCGCCCATGTAGTCGTTGTTGTTCTGCATGAGCAGCACGTTGATTTTTGCGGCGGCCATCGCCGCGCGCACCGCCTGCCAGCGGCGCTCGAGCTCGGCCGTGGAGATCGGCGTGTTCAGGCGTTCGGACAGGGCCATGGATTTACTCTCCCCAGGAGGCAGGGCGTTTGACGATGTTGATCATGGACTTCAGGTCGCCGTCGAGGAACTTGCGCATGTTGGCTTCGATCACCGGCATGGCGCGGTCCTCATAGCCTTGCGAATAGCCGCCCTGGTGCGGGAACACCTGCAGGTTCTTCGCTTTCCACAGCGGGCTGTCGGACGGGAGCGGTTCCTGCATATAGACGTCGAGGGCGGCGCCCGCGATCTCGCCCGCTTCAAGCGCCTTCACAAGCGCGGGCTCGTCCACCACGCCGCCGCGCGCCATGTTGATCATATAGGCGCTCGGCTTCATGGCGGCGAACAGGTCCGCGCCCACGATGTTGCGAGTGTCGGCGCTGAGCGGGATCAGCACCACCAGATAGTCGAACTCGCCCGCCGCCTTGATGAGGTCGTCGCGGTGCACCATGCGGTCGAAGCATTTCGCTTCGCGCGGGCTTGAGGTGATGCCGACAATGTTCATGTTGAAGGCTTTCAGCATGGGCGCCAAATGCTCGGCGATGACGCCGACACCGAGGATGCCGACGGTCTTGCCATCCATCAGCGGCGCCGGCCAGCGGTCCCAGGTGCTCTTGTCCTGGGCGTGCACCACGCGCGGAATGTCGCGGGTGAGCGACAGCATATAGGCGATGGTGGCTTCCGACATCGGCGCGCCGTGGATGCCGCGGATATTGGTGACCAGCACGTCCGGGTCGAGCGAGGGCAGGTCGACGATGTTGTCGACGCCGGTGCCGAGCGCCTGGATCCATTTCAGCTTGGGGGCGTCGCGCACCACGTGGTCCGCCATGGGCGGCGAGAAGCACAGCAGGATGTCGGTGTCGGCGATGTAGGGCTCGACCTTGCTGTGGTGGCCGACCGCATGGACGGTCAGTTCGGGGAACAGTTGCTCGAGCCGCGTCTTGTAGCGGGCGGTCATCGATTCCTGGACTTCGGTGAGGATGAGGACGTGCGGCATGGAGGTAGGGGCGTGCTTCCGACCGTATGGGAAATGATTTCGCGACAGGGTGTGGCCATGTAATAGAGGCAAACCGCTGTCTGGGAAACCGGCCCGGCGCGATGCCGCGGCTGGCCCGTATCGTGGGCCTGGGCTAGTATGGCGGCGGCGACACCAGTGGGGAGAGCGCGGATATGCCGGAAGTGAACGTGCCCATCAACTGGGCGAACGTGGACTGGGTCTATGTGATCCTGCTGACCGTCTTCGTTTTTCTCGCCGCCTTGATCGGCAACCTGCTGTCGTTCAACCACCGCGGCTGGGGCGCGCTTTTGTCGGCGCTGCTGTTCGCGGTCGCCTTCGTGTTCTGGAGCTATTACCCGCATCACCTGCTGTCGCTGCCGACCCGGCTTTCTGGCGAGACGGCGCAGGAGCACGAGCCGGCCGGCATGCCGACCACGCCGGAGGCGGGTACGCAAAAGCCGGCCAATCCGGTCCAGGACGTCACGCCGCCGAAAAACCCGGTCACCACAGTTAAGCCGCCGCAATAGGCTTGCGCCGGAGCGGCTCGATGATGTTTGTTTGCGCATGCCTTCGCCGGTGCGGATGAATAGCCATGTCAGCAAGAAGTGAGACGGCGGATAAGCCGCTATGGCGC
>JARRNI010000110.1:0-9170 GCA_037385125.1 Pseudolabrys sp. | reverse complement strand
GCCGCGCCGGCGGCGGCGCCGGCCAGCGCGATGCTGGTGACGATCTCCTGCAGCGTGGCGGAAAGCGCGAACTGCTGTTTGAGATAGAGGATGGCCCCCGAGATCGCGCCGGTGTCGTAGCCGAACAACATGCCGCCGAGGGCACCGACACAGGCGACGATGTAGACGAAGGGCATGGCGGCTCAGCTGGTCATGCGCGGTTCGATGACGCGGGGCACGAAAAAAGAACTGTGTCATGCCCCGCGCAAGCGGGGCATGCAGTAATCACGGCACCGCCTACGGTTACTGGATCACCCGCTTTCGCGGGTGATGACAGCCGAGTCATTGGCGCGCTCAGGCGAAAACGCGCCTCACCCCGTCTTTTTCGCAAAGAACGAGCACCAGCCGTTCGGGCTGATGTCGCCTGCGACGAGCTGGCAACTATGCGGCGGGCGGAAGAAATTGCAATCGGAGCACTTCTGCCCCTTGTTGGGATGGTCCTGGTACTTCGCCACCTTCTTGCTAGTCTTCGACTGGGCGTCCGCCATGCGGGCGGTGCCGAGCGAAACGGCGAGCGCCGCGCCAGCCCCGAGCACGGTCGGGAAAAGCCGGCGGCGCGACAGTGACGCGCCGGCCGGCTGGCTCTGCGGGCGGGAGGAAACGGGCTTTTCGGGGCGGGGCATTCGGGCCTCTCTTGCGGAAATGGCTTGAAGCGTCGCCACCCGCGGGCCAACGCCAGATGCCGCCCGAGGTTCCCCCAAGCCCCCGGGGTGGAACTGAGGGCCCGCGGCCTGCTAAGCAGGCCCCCGCAACGCCATCACCGCCAGGGAGGACGACCGGTGCCCGCTCCAATGCACGGCGAAATGCCGCCGACCATCAACCGCTTCAAGCTCGGCGGTTTCGAGGTAACCACCATCGTCGACAGCCAGGTGATCCGTTCGGGGCTCACCCCCTCGTTCGGCGGCGAGGCGCAGGCCGACGAAGTACGCGCACTGGCACGCGCCAACCGCCTCGACACCGACCGCTACCTGCATCAGTTTCAGCCGACCCTGGTCAATACCGGCAAGGAGCTGGTGCTGTTCGACACCGGCAACGGGTCTCTGCGCGAGGAGCACGAGCAGCTCAAGAACCGGCTACCGGCGGGCCATCTGGTCGAGCGCATGGGCCAGGCCGGCTACAAGCCGGAGGATGTCGACGTGGTGGTGTTGACCCACGGCCATCCCGACCATATCGGCGGGCTGACCAAGGCCGGCCAGGCTGTGTTTCCCAATGCGCGCTATGTGATCGGCGCGGCGGAGTTCGACTTCTGGCACAAGGGCGAGAACGTGCGCGACGCGCGCAAGTTCAACCGCGTGCTCTACATGCAGCACGTGGTGCCGCTCGCCAACAAGGCCACCATGATCAAGCCGGGCGACGAGGTGGTGCCGGGCATCACCGCGGTGGACGCCTTCGGCCATTCGCCCGGGCTGATGGCCTTCCTGATCGAGAGCGAAGGCAAGCGGCTGTTGAACTGGGCCGACACCTGCAATCACTACGTGATCGCGATCCAGCGGCCGGACATCCACCTCGACGTGGACGACGACAAGGAAAAGGCGGTGACCACCCGCAAGCGCATCCTCGACATGGCGGCGAGCGAGGACCTGCTGGTGACGGGCTATCACATGCCGTTCCCGGCCATCGGTTATATCGAGAAGGGCAAGGACGGCACCTGCCGCTGGGTGGCGCACGGGTACCAGATGAATTTGTGACGCGTCAGGATTCCCGCCGCCGCGCATTCACCGCGAGTGACAACAACGTCCGTTGCGCGATGGTCTCGGCCAGCGCGGCGTTGCGGCGCGCTTCCAGCGAGGCTTCGGCGAGCTGGCCCATGGCGCGCAACAGGCGCGGCGCCGTGAAGGCGCGTAGCGCGTCGCCCACTGCTTCCTGCCGCGTGAAATGAACCGGGGGCGTGCCGCGCTTCATGGCGAAGTCGATCGAATCGCCGCCGTCGACGGCCAGCCGCATCTTGTGCAGATTGGCGACGTGGCGGATGGCGGCGGAGACGATGGCCGCGGGCGAGGCGCCGCCGGCGCGCGCCTTCCCGAACTCGCTTTCGACGCCGCGCGTGTCGCCGGCGAAGCTCGCGTCGAGCACGCCGTCGAGCGCCAGATCGGAGGCGTCGGACACCACTGCGGTGACGTCGGCAAGCTCTACGCGCTCGCACCCGCGGGCGTAGAGCGCGAGCTTGCGGATCTCGTTGCGCGAAGCGAGCCGGTCGCCGCCCAAGAGCGACTGCAGCAGAGCGCGCGCGTCCGGCGCGATGGCGAGCCCGGCGGCGGCCATCTCGTCGTCGATCAGGCGGGCGAGGTCGCGCGCGCTGTCGGCATAGCAGGGCAGCGCCGCTGCGAACTTGGCCTTCTCACACAGCGCGCGCAGCGGCGCGTTCTTGCGCAGGTCGCCGGCCTCGATGATGACGCGGCATTCGTTAGACGGCGCCGCGATCACCGTCTCCACCGCGGCGGCGATGTTGCGCGCCCCCGCCTTGACCAGCACGGCGCGGCGGCCGCCGAACAGCGGCACGGTGTGCGCCTCCTCGACCAGGCGCGCCGGATTGGCGCTGAGCTCCTCGCCCTCGATGCGTACGAAGGCGAAGGGGTCATTGGGATCGTCGACCGAGGCGCGCACCAGTCGGTCGACGCGCTCGCGTACCAGACCGGCATCGGGCCCGAACACCAGCAGGATCGGGGCGTCGGGACGGGCGATATAGCGGTCGACCTCGGAGGTTTTGATGGCGGTCATGTTATTTTGCGTGTCCCCGGGCGCAGCACAGCGTGAAACGATGCGCTGCGAACCCGGGACCCCGGGTACTTGAAAGAAAGCTGGGCCCCGGAACTGCGGTGCACGAGTCGGTTACGTCCCCGCCACGAAATAGGAGGCGAGGCGGGAATGGATGCTGTCAGCGATCACCTTGGCGGCGCGGTTCTCGGCGTCGCGCAGGCCGCGCACGCCAGCGAAGCGCTGCTCCTGGCCGGGAATATTGTAGGACACGCTTGCGAAGGTCTTGCCCTTGACCACGGCCTTGCCGGTGCGAAGGTCGGTCAGCGTGTAGGTGGCGTTGATGCCGTAGTCCTGCACGTCAGGCCGGTTGGTGTTGACGTCGACAATGATCGACTTGTTGCTGGACGAGACTTTGATGTCCAGCTTGTGCGTGGCCGGGGCCTCGCCGCTGCCGCCAGTGAGGTCGTAGATGAGGTCGTCGCGCACCCGTCCGCCGACGCGGGCGAGCCGAGTCCCATTCGGGGATTCGATCGGCTCGACCTTGACGCCGGCCAGCTTGTTGCCGAGGCCGGCGGTGCGGACGACGGCGGGATCGCCGTAAAGCGGCTGGAAGCAGCCGGCCAACAACAGCGGCAAACACAGAATGAGGCCGATCCGCAAGGTCCTCCCTTCCCCCATAGCCCGTCGAAGACGGGAGTGAACGCCCTTTTGGTGAGGGCGGGATGGGGAGGGGGGTCTGCTCATGCGCATCCAGACATCCCGTTCGACCCCCACCGCTGTCCCCTCCCAACAAGGGGGAGGGGAACCAGGGCGAGGCGGCTCAGGCCACCACATTGACGATCCTCTGCGGGACGACAATGACCTTTTTCGGGCTCTTGCCGTCGAGCGCCTTTTTTACCTCATCGAGGGTTAAAACGGCAGCCTCCACCGCATCTTTTCCGGCGTCGCGGGCGACCGTCACCTCCGCCCGCTTGCGGCCGTTGATCTGCACCGGCAGGGTGATGGTGGTTTCCACCAGCAAATCGGACTCGAGCTGCGGCCAGGCCTCGCCGGCGACCAGGGTCTTGTGGCCGAGTGCCGCCCAGCACTCCTCGGCCAGATGCGGCATCATTGGGTTGAACAGCCGCACCAGGATGTCGCCGGCCTCGCGCAGCGCCCAGGCGAAGTCGGGGGAAGGCGAGGTTTCGGCCGCGCCGATGACGTCCGACAGAGTGTTGGCGCATCCGTAGATGTGGGCGACGCAGCGGTTGAAGCGCAGCTTGTTGATGTCGTCGGTGACGTTGGCGAGCGCGCGGTGGGCGGCCTTCCTCACGGCGGTCGCCTGGTCGAAAAACTGCGCCGGCCGCGCGACCGGCGCCTGCACATCGGCGATCTCGCCGAGCAGCCGCCACAGCCGCTGCACAAAGCGCGAGGCCCCCTGCACGCCTTCTTCGCTCCAGATCACGTCGCGGTCGGGCGGCGAGTCGGACAGCATGAACCAGCGCGCCACGTCCGCTCCGTAGCTGTCCATGATGTCGTCGGGGTCGACCGTGTTGCGGCGCGACTTCGACATCTTCTCGATCGGGCCTATCTCCACCGGCTCGCCGGTCGCAGTCAGCGTGGCCTTCCGGTTGTCGCCTTCGCTGACGATCGTCACTTCGGCCGGCATGGCCCATTCGCCGTTCTTCTTCCTATAGGTCTCGTGCACCACCATCCCTTGCGTGAACAGGCCGGCGAACGGCTCGTCCAGATCGATGTGGCCGGTCTTCTTCATGGCGCGGGTGAAGAAGCGCGAGTAGAGCAGATGCAAAATCGCGTGCTCGATGCCGCCGATATACTGGTCGACCGGCATCCAGGCATTGGCGATCTTCGGCGTGGTGGGCGCCTCGGCATTCCACGGATCGGTGAAGCGGATGAAGTACCAGGACGAATCGACGAAGGTGTCCATGGTGTCGGTCTCGCGCCGCGCCTCGCCGCCGCACTTGGGACATTTCACGTGCTTCCAGGTGGGGTGGCGGTCGAGCGGATTGCCCGGCTTGTCGAAATTGATGTCGTCGGGCAGCGTCACCGGCAGCTCGGCCGCCGGCACCGGCACCACGCCGCATTTCTCGCAGTGGATTACCGGAATCGGGCAGCCCCAATAGCGCTGGCGCGAAATGCCCCAGTCGCGCAGGCGGTAATTGACTTGGCGCTGGGCGACCGGCCGGTTGCCGCGGGACTCTTTTTCGAGGCGCCTAGCCACGTCTTCCTTCGCGCCTTCGATTTTCATGCCGTCGAGGAAGCGCGAATTGATCATCGTCCCTTCGCCGTCATAGGCGGTGTCGGTGATGACAAAGCTCGCCGGGTCCTGCCCCGGCGGCAGCACTACCGGCGTGTTGCCGAGGCCGTACTTGTTGACGAAGTCGAGGTCGCGCTGGTCGTGCGCCGGACAGCCGAAGATGGCGCCGGTGCCGTAATCCATCAGAATGAAGTTGGCGACATGGACCGGCAGCGTCCACGACGAGTCGAACGGATGCACCGCCTTGATGCCGGTGTCGAAGCCCATCTTCTCGGCGGTGTCGATTGCTTCTTGAGAGGTGCCCATGTGATGGCAACGCTCGATGAAGGCGGCGAGCTCCGGATTCTTTTTCGCCGCCGCGGTGGCGAGGGGATGGTCGGGCGACAGCGCCATGAACTTGGCGCCGAACAGCGTGTCCGGCCGCGTGGTGAAGATTTCCAGTTCGTTTTCGCTACCAGGCGTGGTCTTGGGATCGAGCGCAAAGCGAATGAGCAGGCCTTCCGAGCGGCCGATCCAGTTCTTCTGCATCAGCCGGACTTTCTCCGGCCAGCGATCCAAAGTGTCGAGCGCCTCCAAGAGCTCCTCGGCGTAGTCGCTGATCTTGAACACCCATTGGTGCAGGTCGCGCTGTTCGACCAGCGCGCCCGAGCGCCAGCCGCGGCCGTCGATCACCTGTTCGTTGGCGAGCACCGTCTGGTCGACCGGGTCCCAGTTCACCTTGCGGTATTCGCGCGCAACCAGCCCCGCCCCGAGGAAGTCGAGGAACATCTTCTGCTGGTGCCTGTAATAGGCGGGATCGCAGGTGGCGACCTCGCGCGCCCAGTCGAGCGACAGCCCCATGGACTGGAGCTGCTTCTTCATCGCCGCGATGTTGGAATAGGTCCATTCCTTGGGGTGGACCTTCTGCGCCATGGCGGCGTTCTCGGCCGGCATGCCGAAAGCGTCCCAGCCCATGGGGTGCAGCACCGCGTGGCCGGCGGCGCGCTTATAGCGGGCGACCACGTCGCCCATCGTGTAGTTGCGCACGTGGCCCATGTGGATGCGCCCGGAGGGGTAGGGGAACATCTCCAGGACGTAGTATTTCGGGCGGGGATCGTCATTCTGCGTGGCGAAGATGCCGCGCGCGTCCCAGGCCTGCTGCCAGCGGGGCTCGGCCTCGCGGGGGTTATAGCGCTCGGGGCGCGCGGATTTGCTCGATTCGGCGGTCATTTTGGGGGCTTTTTAAGGCCCTGGGTCGTCGCATGGAAGGGGGCGGGGGTCAACTGCGCCGGGATGTCTGGGCCGACCTGCGCATTCGCTCTTTGGCGAACAACGGATTGCCGGGTCATGCGGCGGAGCTTGTCATCGGGCCGCGCTTCGCGCGGACGCGTTAGCGGCAGCCCGGCAATGACGCGACGCGGCTTTCACTTCTCCTGCATCGCCTCCACATACCGCGCCAGCGTCTCCACGCGGGCCTTGACCAGCGACTCGCTGCCGTGGGGGCCGTAGCGCCTGGCGATATCCATTTCGTAGTAGGAGCCCCAGACCGGCATCTCGCGGGTGCCGTGACCCTTGACCTGGCGGCGGCCGTCGATGATCTCGACCACCTTTTCGAACGGAAACGTGCCGCCGTTGCGCCTGGCCAGCGTGGTGAGATCGGCCGGCTTGACCTTGAGCATATGCGCCATGGGCCCGTCGCCGCGGCCGTCGACGCCGTGGCAAACTGCGCAGGACATACCGAACTCTTCGGTGCCGGTGGCGGCGCGCTGGGTAAAGGCCGCCGCCGGCGCGGCCCATGCCGCCAGCAAAGCTGCGGTGAGCAACAAAGGTGGTCGCATGGCGGCTTCCCGATGGCCTCCTCGCGCAACGAGGAGCCAAGGCTAGCCAGCGGGCGGCTTGCTGCCAATGGCGGGTGCGCTTTCATGAGCGGTGACAAGCTGATATTGGGGCGAGGCATGCAAGGCGTCATTCCGACCCCCGGCCTCGACCACGTCCGCTCCGAGATCGCGCGTGCCTGCCGGGAAGCGAACCGCGATCCAGCCGAGGTGACGCTGGTGGCGGTGTCGAAGACCTTCGGTGCCGACGCCATCGAGCCGGTGGTCGCGGCCGGCCAGCGCGTGTTCGGCGAGAACCGTGTACAGGAGGCCAAGAGCAAATGGCCACCGCTGATGCAAAAGCACGCCGGCATCGAACTGCACCTGATCGGGCCGCTGCAATCCAACAAGGCCAAGGAAGCGGTGGCGCTGTTCGACGCCATCCATTCGGTCGACCGGCCCAGCCTGTGCGACGCCCTGGCGAAGGAGATCGCTAGGCAGGAGCGCCGGCCCACCCTGTTTGTCGAGATCAATACCGGCGCTGAGCCGCAGAAGGCCGGCGTGCTGCCGGAGGAGACGGACGCATTTCTTGCCGCCTGCCGCGACAAATACGGGCTGACGATTTCCGGACTGATGTGCATCCCGCCGTTCGACGAGGCGCCGGGGCCGCATTTTGCCCTCACCGCCAAGATTGCGCGCCGCAACGGGCTGCGCCTCTTGTCGATGGGCATGAGCGGCGATTACATCACCGCCATCCAGCTCGGCGCCACCCATGTGCGCGTCGGCAGCGCGATCTTCGGGGAGCGGCCCTAAAAGGAAAAGGCATGACCGAGCAATCCGAACTGCAACGCTGGGAAGAGCGCTTTGCCAAACCCGGCTATATATTCGGCACTGCGCCGAACAAGTTTCTCGAGGACCACGCCCACCTGCTGAAGAAAGGGCAGAAGGCGCTGGCCATCGCCGACGGCGAAGGCCGCAACGGCGTGTTCCTGGCCGAGCAGGGTCTCGACGTGCTGTCGGTCGATTTCTCGCCGATCGCGCGCGACAAGGCGCGCAAGCTCGCCAAGGAGCGCGGCGTCACCTTGCGCATCGAGCAAGTTGACATCATCGAATGGGACTGGCCGCCGGAGGTATTCGACGTGGTGGCGGCGATTTTCTTCCAGTTCTGCCCGCCGCCCGAGCGCGACAAGATCTTCGCCGGCATCAAGAAGACGCTGAAGCCGGGCGGGCTGTTGCTGCTCGAGGGCTACGGTCCGAAGCAGCTCGAATACAAGACCGGCGGGCCGCCGTTTCTGGAAAACCTCTATACGCGCGAGCTGCTGGAAAAGGCGTTTGCCGATTTCTCCCAAATCGACGTGCGCGCCTACGACGCCGAGATCGACGAGGGTCCCGGCCACAGCGGGATGTCGGCCCTGGTGGATCTGGTGGGACGCAAATAGCTACTTGAACCGGCGCGGCGGATAGTCTGGCGGCGGGCTCGCCGGATAGCCGGGCGGACGCGGCGGCGGACTCGGCGGCCGGCTCGACGGCGCGCCGGCCAGCGCGTCGGGATCGACCGGTTTCTTCAACAGGCTGGAGCGCAAAGCCTCGCCACGTGGTGAAGGGGGAGGGGCAACTGGCGTTGACGGAGGCACCGGTGCTGCCGGTTGGGGCGGCGTGTCGAGCGGCGAGGAATAGTCGAGCTTCTCGGCGCCGGCGCAGTGGCTCATGCGGGCGCTGCGCCAGCGCTCGATCACCGACGAGATCATGTCCTGGCTGACGGCGTTGCCGCCGTCGGAACGGGTATTGCCGGAGGCCTCGCTGTTCGGCCGCAACTCGGGCGGCAGCTCGGCGAAACGCATGCGCGTGGGCAGCGCGACGCCCGAGCCGAGGGTGAACACCTCGCGGGTGCCGAGCGAGGGGATAAACGTCAGCAGATTAGCGGCGGCGTCCGACACCGCCGAGCGGATGAGCTGCTGGTCGCGGTCATTGGCCAGCCGCATGACGAATAGCGTCGAGCACTGCGAGATGATGGTCGGGTCGATCTCCGCCGGACGCTGCGTCACCAGGCCGAGGAACACGCCATATTTGCGGCCTTCCTTGGCGATGCGCGAGAGCGCGCGCTTGGTCGGGCCGAAGCCCTTCTTGTCGGCCGGCGCGTAGCGGTGCGCCTCCTCGCAGACGAACAGCAGCGGCGCCGCGCCGTCGCTCCACAGGCCGAAGTCGAAGGCCATGCGGCAGAGCACCGACACCACCGAATCGACCACCTCGGCCCGAAAGCCGCCGAGTTGCATGATGGTCATCGGCACGCCCTCGGGCGGCAGCCGGAACAGGTGGCTGAGAATCTCCGCCATGGTGTCGCCGCCGATATTGGCGTTCTCGAACATGAAGGCGTAGCGCGGATG
>JARRNI010000109.1:0-9182 GCA_037385125.1 Pseudolabrys sp. | reverse complement strand
GCGCGCGCGCGGCGGCGGAACAAGGCAAGCTCGCTTTCGGCACCGTCGACAGTTTCCTGCTGTGGCGGCTGACCGGCGGCAAGGTGCACGCCACCGACGCCAGCAACGCCGCGCGCACCTTGCTGTTCGACATCGGCAAGGGCGCCTGGGATGAAGATCTGTGCAGGGTCTTCGGCGTGCCGGTCTCGCTGCTGCCGGCGGTGCACGACAATGCCGGCAAATTCGGGATGACCGACCCGGCGCTGTTCGGCGCCGCCATCCCAGTCCTCGGCATGGCCGGCGACCAGCAGGCCGCCACCATCGGCCAGGGCTGCTTCGCGCCCGGCACGATGAAATCGACCTACGGCACCGGCTGCTTCCTGGTGCTCAATACCGGCGCGGAGCGCGTGACCTCCCACAACCGGCTGCTTACGACGATCGCCTATCAGCTCGAAGGCAAGCGCACTTATGCCCTGGAAGGCGCGATCTTCATCGCCGGCGCCGCGGTGCAATGGCTGCGCGACGGGCTCAAGATCATCGCCGAGGCGCGGCAGGCCGACAGCCTGGCCGGGCTCGCCGATCCGGCCGAGCAGGTCTATCTGGTGCCGGCCTTTGTCGGTCTGGGCGCGCCCTATTGGGACCCACAGGCGCGCGGCGCTATTTTCGGGCTGACCCGGCAGTCGGGCGACGCCGAGCTCGCCCGCGCCACGCTCGAATCGGTCGGCTACCAGACCCGCGACTTGCTCGACGCCATGGCCGCAGACTGGCCGGCGGCGGGGCAGGCCGCCGCGGTGCTGCGCGTCGACGGCGGCATGACCGCGAGTGAGCCGGCCATGCAGTTCCTCGCCGACATCCTGGGGCTGCCGGTGGACCGGCCGGCGGTGATGGAGACCACGGCCGTGGGCGCCGCCTATCTCGCCGGCCGTGCGGCCGGCCTGTGTCCCGATCTCGCGGATTTCGCCGCGCAATGGCGGCGCGACCGGCGTTTCACGCTGCGCATGGACGAGGCCACGCGCGCGCGCAAATATGCCGGCTGGCAGGACGCGGTGCGACGCACGTTAACGCCGCGGTGAGGTTTGCCGCCCAGAATCCCGCGGCGCGGGGTCGGCCGGCATGAACATCAACGTCAAGCAAGCGAAATTCCTCATCCAGCAGCTCACGCTGTTGGTGGTCGACGACAATCCGTTCATGCGCAACCTCGTCCGCAATCTGCTGCTCAATATCGGTGTGAAGCGAATCTACGCGGCCGGCGACGGCATCGCCGCGCTCGACGCGATCCGCTCGGTCCATCCCGACGTGGTGGTGCTCGACTGGGAGATGCCGCTGCTCAATGGGCCCGAGTTGGTGCGCATCGTGCGCTCGCCCGGCGCGTTCCCGACACCGGACCTTCCCATCATCATGCTCATCGCGCACGGCGAGCGCTGGCGCATTCTCGAGGCGGCCAAGCTCGGCGTCACGAGTTCTTGTGCAAGCGGTGTCGACCAAGGCGGTCTACGACCGGCTGCTGTCGATTCTGCTCAAGCCGCCCCGGAGCCATGAAGGTCGGTGACTTTTACGGCCCGGCGCCCGCTGGCCGGCAGTCGGGCGCGGCCTGACACGTCTCCTCTCATAGGTTCAGCCCATTTGCCCGGTTGAGCGCTTGCGCGCCGGCCGCTAGCGTGCGCGCAGGTGAGGCGAGGGGTTGAATGTCAGTGGAGGGTGCGACGGGCGGGGAGCAACAGGCGGCTAGCGCGCTGGTGCGCTTCGAGCGGGTCATTAAGCGCTTCGGCGCCACCACCGCGGTGGACGCGCTCACTCTCGACATTGCTCAGGGCGAGTTCTTCGCGCTGCTCGGCCCCTCCGGTTGCGGCAAGACCACACTGCTGCGCCTGCTCGCCGGCTTTGAGACCGCCGACGATGGCCGCATCCTCCTCGCCGGCGAAGACATCAGCCAGGTGCCGCCGCACCGCCGGCCGGTCAATATGATGTTCCAGAGCTACGCGCTGTTTCCGCACCTCACCGTCGAGGGCAATGTCGGCTTCGGCCTGCGCCAGGAGAATGCCGGGCGCAGGGAGCGTGCCGAGCGCGTGGCCGAGATGCTGGCGCTGGTCAAGCTCAAGGGCTTCGGCAAGCGGAAAATCGGCGAGCTTTCCGGCGGCCAACGCCAGCGGGTGGCGCTGGCGCGCTCGCTGATCAAGCGTCCGCGCGTGCTGCTGCTCGACGAGCCCATGGCCGCCCTCGACAAGAAGCTGCGCGGCGAGACCCAATTCGAGCTGATGGAATTGCAGCGCCGGCTCGGCACCACTTTCGTCATCGTCACCCACGACCAGGAGGAAGCGATGATCGTGGCCGACCGCGTCGCCGTGATGAACGAGGGGCGTCTGGCACAGGTCGCTTCTCCCGCGGAGGTCTACGAGTGGCCGAATTCGCGCTGGGTCGCCGATTTCATCGGCGAGGTGACGCTGGTCGAGGGCGCGCTCTCGGTGGACGGCACGCTACAGAGCGGGCTCGGGCCGTTGCGCGTCACCCGTGGCCGCAGTGGCGAAAAAGTGTGGCTGGCGCTGCGGCCGGAAAAGTTGCGCATGAGCGCCGAGAAACCGGCCGCCGACGGCCATAACGTCCTGCCGGGCACCGTCGCCGAAATCGGCTACCGCGGCGACATGTCGGTCTACAAGGTGCGGCTCGCCGACCGCACGCTGATGAAGGTTGCGCTCGCCAACGCAAGCGGCCGGCCGCCCTTCGCGCTCGACGAACTGGTGTGGGTGTCGTGGCCGGTCGATGCGGGCGTGCTGGTACGGGAATAGGTGATGCGTGCGGGAGCCGAAAAACAATCTAAGGGCCGGCGCTTCGTGCTGCAGCTGCCTTATGTTTGGCTGCTGCTGTTCTTCCTCGCGCCTTTTCTCATCGTGCTGAAGATAAGCTTCTCACAGACCGCGATCGCGCTGCCACCTTATGTGCCGGTGCTCCATCTTTCCGCCGGCTGGCAGAGCATCAAGAGCTTCTTCCAGCATCTCACCATCGACGGCTATGAGCTGCTCGGCAGCGATCCGATCTATCTGCTTTCCTATCTCAAGAGCCTCAAGGTCGCCGCCGTCTCCACCGCGATCCTGCTGGTCACCGGCTATCCGCTCGCCTACGGCATCGCGCGCTCCCCGCGCGGCATCCAGCCGCTCTTGGTGATGCTGGTAGTGTTGCCGTTCTGGACCTCGTTCCTCATCCGCGTCTATGCCTGGATCAACATCCTGCAGCGCGACGGACTGCTCAACGACGCGCTCGTGGCGCTCGGCATCGTGCATACGCGGCCAGAATGGCTCGCTTCCGACACCGCGATCTATATCGGCGTGGTCTACTCCTACCTGCCATTCATGGTGCTGCCGCTCTATGCCTCGCTCGAGAAGATGGACGAGAGCCTGCTGGAGGCGGCCGCCGATCTCGGCTGCTCGCGCTGGAAATCGTTCTGGCTGGTGACGCTGCCGCTGTCGCTGCCCGGTATGGCGGCGGGCTGCCTGCTCTGCTTCATTCCTACCGTCGGCGAGTTCGTCATTCCCGACCTGCTCGGCGGCTCGCACAGCCTGATGATCGGGCAGACGCTGTGGATGGAGTTCTTCTCCAACCGCGACTGGCCGGTGGCTTCGAGCATCGCGGTGGCTCTCCTGGCCTTGCTGGTGCTGCCGATCTTCCTGTATGAGCGCCTGCAACGGCGGCAGCTGGAGGGGTTCCGCTGATGCGCCGATTTTCCGCCTTCAACATCGGGACGGTGGCGCTCGGCCTTGCCTTCCTCTATCTGCCGATCGCGATCCTGATCATCTATTCGTTCAACGCCTCACGCCTGGTCACAGTCTGGGGTGGCTGGTCGCTCGCATGGTACCGCGTGCTGCTGCACGACCAGGCCATGCTGCAGGCGGCCTCGATCAGCCTGCGGGTGGCGGCGCTGTCGGCGACGCTCGCCACCGTGCTCGGCACCTGTGCCGCGGTGGCGCTCACCCGCTTCGGGTCGTTTCGCGGCCGGCTGCTGTTCTCGGGCATGGTCTATGCGCCGCTGGTGATGCCGGAGGTGATCACCGGCCTGTCGCTGCTCCTGCTGTTCGTCGCCGTCAATGTCGACCGCGGTTTCTGGACCATTGTGATCGCGCACACTACGCTCACACTGTGCTTCGTCACTGTCGTGGTGCAGGCGCGGTTGATCGGCTTCGACCGCAGTCTGGAGGAGGCGGCCATGGACCTGGGCTGTCCGCCGCTCAAGACCTTCCTCACCATCACGCTGCCGCTGCTGCTGCCGGCCATCGCCGCCGGCTGGATGCTGGCCTTCTCGCTCTCGCTCGACGACCTGGTGATCGCCACCTTCACTACCGGGCCGGGCGCCACCACTTTGCCGATCCGCATCTATTCGGAAGTGCGTCTGGGCGTGAAGCCGGAGATCAACGCCATCTGCACCATCATCGTCACGGTGGTGGCGCTCGTCACCGTGGTCGCGTCGCTGATGACCAAGCGCGGCGCGCTGCGGCGCGAGCGCGCCGCTCTGGCGGCGCAGACCTAGCGGCGCACGCCAATGGCTGCACTCGCGTTTACTTGAGAAAACTAAGATATGACGCGAGCGCCGCGATCTGGTTTGGTGCCAATTGGCTGGCGACGTGCGGCATCGGATGCAAGGCGGCCGCGTCGTAACCGTCGTGCCACTGCGCAAGCCTGTCTTGCAGATAGCTGTACGACAGCCCACCCAGCCGGGGAATTCCCCCGATACCCTGCGCGCGCGGACCATGGCAGGCGACACAGGCCGCCACGTTGTCGCTCGGAACGCCCTGCTGGTAGATGGCGCGTCCCTTGGCGACGAGGTCCCGGTTTCCGTCGTTTGCGGCTTTGGGATGCAGCGACGCAAAATAGAACGCCAAAGCGTGCGCCGATTCATGAGTAAGGTTGGCCGCCGCGTACCACATGTACATTCTTGAAAACGGATTGTCCCGCCTGTGGCGGGCGAAACTCTTGAGCTGGCGTTCGATGTATCGATATCGCTGTCCGGCCAAGCGCGGGGCGGGCCAATAGCCTTGCGCGGACGGTCCGTGGCACCATGTGCAATTGCGGACGGCGAGGCTCCCCGCCTGCGCCGGCAGCAAAGAAACGGCGGAGGAAATAACAAAGGCGAAGGTGGCGATTTTAGTCTTGGTGAACTTCATGATCTGGGCTTTCGCATCTCGGCACATTTACCTCAGAGAGCTGACAAAGGCGGCGACTGCCCTGATCTGGTGCCTGTTCAGGCTGTGTGCGACCGGCAGCATGATGAACGAGGGGCCGTGGATGGCCGGGTTTTGCCCACGTTCCCTCGGGAAGTTGGACAGTTCCTTCACGACGTAGTGATAAAGCTGGCCGGCCAGACGCGGGATCTCCCCACGGCCGGTCGCGTGCGGACCGTGACAGGCGGCGCAGGCGGCAATGTCGTCTTGTGGCACGCCGTTTTCGAAGATTGATCTACCCGCGGCCACCAGCCCTCTCGGCCCGCCGCCAATCGGCGGCGGGTGGAGACGATGGAAATAGCTGGCGATGGCATCGATCATACCCGGGCGCAGGACATGCGCCACATTGGACATGATTGGGTTCGGGCGGCTGCGGTTGATGAAGGCCCGTAATTGATTCTTCAAATATTGCGGCTGCTGTCCCGCCAGACGCGGTATGGGATAATAGCCGCGATAACCTTGCGCCGAGAGCCCGTGGCAGTCTTTGCAGTAGCGGATTTTGGCCTGGACGCTCGAGGGTGTGGCAGCGTAACCGCTTGCGCCCGAGAAAGTGACCGCGGCGATCGCCAGCGGCAAAACAAGCCGCCAACTCATGGCCGCCCCCCGTTTTTGCGAGTCATGGTGCGGTATCGCCCGGCTGGTGCGATGGGCCGCGTGCTTGGTTGAGGTGATGCAAGTCATGACATCGGTCCTCGGCTGTCTATCGTAGACCGCTGACGTAGGCTGCGACCGCTTCAATTTGCGGCTTGGTCAGCTGGTGTGCGATCGGCGCCATGATTTGTGAGTTCTTCTCCGTTCGCTCGTGGCCCCAATTAGTCAATTGGGCGACGACGTAGGGATAGAGTTGCCCCGCGAGACGAGGAATTACTCCGTTGCCTTTGGCGTCCGGACCGTGGCAGGACATACAGGCAGGAACGTTGGCGCCGGGAATGCCTTGCTTGAAGATTTTCTCTCCCGCGGCCACGTGGGCGGTAGGAGCGCCTCCGACTGGTGGCGGGTTGAAGTTGTGAAACTTGGTGGCAAGCGCCTTGACCATCGCCGGGCTGAGCACGTGGCCGACGTTGAACATGACATTGGTTGCGCCGGGCGCCGTCCTGTTTATCCGCGTGTGTTCAGCAAAACCCTTCAACTCGTTCTCGATATACTCGACCTGCTGTCCAGCAAGGCGCGGTATGGGGTAGAAGCCCCTGAAGCCACGCATCGACGCGCCGTGGCAGATCTCACAATACTTCACCTTGGCGTTTACGGCTTGCCGCGAAATGGTATCCGCGCCCGCGGCGTGCGCGGGGCCCGCCGCGGACAAAGCAAGCAGGAAGATTGCCGTCGCCGGCAAGGCCAATCGCGTGCTGCTGCCGATCAGGCGGAGGTATCGGCGGCCATTCGGTGTCACGGGCATTGTCTCACCACCTTGCAGTTTTCCCGTTGCGCGGATCTTTATCATACGTGATCGTTGTGCCGATCCGTTACATCGCGAACCACGCGTAAAGGAACAGCGAATTGTTATCCTGGGCGTCGAGCGTCGTGCCGTTGAACTCGTTGTAGTAGGTGTATTGCAACCCGACGCGCACGTTGGCCCAGGGCCAAATTGGCGAATGGCTGCTGATGAACGGTATGTAAGCGATTTCGGCAACCCAACCCTTGGTCTTCGGATTGAAATTTGCGTTGTCCGCATACAGTAACATGTCCTGTGTGCCCCAAACGTCGAAATACTGTCCGCTGAGCACGACCCGGTTGTCGTTGCCAAGAGACAACGACGCGTATGCCTTTAGCGAATTCAGCGTGTTTGACGGATTGGCCGACAAGCCATTGTTGAAGCTAGCATTGAGGCTTTGACTTTCGTGGATATATGTGCCGCGCAACGTGATCCAGAAATTGTCGCCTTGATATTGATACTGGGTATCGAAGGCGATGTCGGTGTAGCGATCCGTTTGCGAGAATGTCTGAGGGAGCATGACGTCAATGCCCAACGCGTTGGTGGCGGTTGCTCCTGCCCATGGGCGGACCTTCGCAGACATGCCGAATGTGCCGAACTCCCACCAGTTTCTACCCCAATGCGGCGCGACCGCCGCCCGCCAATATGGCGCTATCCCCGAGAACGGCCCCGGCGTGTCGTATGGATTGACTCCCAGTTTGGGTAACGTCTTGGCATCGAGCGTCCGATAACCGGTCAACTCCAAATAAACGAGGTTGTTGATGAACGCATAACCGCCGGCGCCGGCGACCTGCATCTCGTAAGCGCCTTCGAGCAGGGTACCCGGAGGCCCACAGCAATCATCCGCAATGTTTGAGACCATATAGGGAAAGCCCCAGGCCGGCACCGTGTTCCATGGATCCTGGACGCCTGGATTGTTGTTGGCCGTGATGCCGTAAATGAAATCCCAGCCGTCTACGGGCGATTTCCCTTTCCCGAGGCCGAAACTACCAGTGTTGGCATAACGCAAGTCGGTATTGTCCCATCCCCACTCACAATTCCAGCAGGGACCGTCGGGAGGCACAGCAATCCCCGTCATGGGGTCAATTGCGGAGCCACCATAGGGTGTTTCATTCGTAACCTGCGCAAACAGACCGATATGATCCGTGATTGCGCCGCCATAGAATATGCTGGATTCTACGGGATGTGCATTATCGTTCGCATGATAGGGCGACCCCATGGGCTGATCTATTTTCGTATGGGTATAACCGTATACCGTCATCCCCGAGATGGGTGGCACCCAGATGTTGCTCGTATCCTGCCGGCCACTCAGCGTAGTGTTTTGATCAACGGTTTTATGGGCGTACGCGGCTAACGCCCGATCGGGCTTGCTCCATGACGGAAAGAGTGCGGTGCGGAATCTGCCGCCGCCCGTTGTATAGCCGTTCAATTTGAATAGGCGCCCGAATGGGGTAAGTCCGGGGAAATCGACATGACAAGTGCCGCAGGGCTGTCCGGTCTGGCGCGCGAAGCTCGGCAGCGCCTCGGCTTTCGGGCTCGCACCGAAAAAGAATGCGGCGAAGGCCGCCGCGCTCAATGCAATGACAAGAAACGCCGAAGGATCAAACGATCGACGGGTAACTTGCCCGTTAGCAATTAACGAAAACCACGCCCCATAGATACGGCGATGCATGACGCCCCTATCTCAGTCACATCATCGCGCCCCCGTGGAATTACCTGCACATGCAGAAATGAAGCACAATAGTTGTAACGGTCGTTACGAGTGTTGTTGGGCTAGTGTGATATATTTGTCATAGACTTTTGCTGTATCTCTTACCCAAGCGCATACAAGCTGATGGCTCATACATCAGTTCATTCAAAAAGCTGACGGAAAACTGGCAAAGGTTTTTATTTTAATGCAGGTTGCAGCGCCACCGGTGGATGCCCTCGTTGTGCGCCGAGCATCTCAGTGCAGCGGCGCGTGGGCAGCGCGGTTCGCGGACTGCGGCTTATCAGGGCTTCGATGGTGACGCCGTGGCCTTCTCCGCCGCCGGGGTGGCGTCGGCGCTGGCGCCGCCGGTCAGCTGGTCAATGACGCGCCGGGCGGCACCGCGCGCGCGCCGGTCGCGCACCGCGTTGAGCAGCGGTGCGGCCGCGCCGGAGCGGCGAATCAGCGCCTCCGCGTCCGGCAGCATGATGGGATCGTCCCACGAGCCCTGCACGATGAACGGCAGCGAGAACGCCGCGACGCTAGGCCGGGGCGCCTCCACCAGCGCGGCCGTGCCGGCGAGGTCGAGGTCGCGCGAGGGGATCGAGGCCGAGCCGGCCATCGCCAGATCAACATTCGGGCCGACGATCTTGAGCCGGCCGACGCTCACTTTACCTTGCGCGATCTTCAGCGCCACCGCGATCTTGTCGTATAGCGTACGGCCGGTGCGGAAGCCGCTGCCGGCCGATAGCGGGCGGCGCTCCAGCCGGCGCAGCAACTCGGCGACGTCGAAGCCGACGATGGCGCCCTTGCGGCCGGTCAGTTTGGCGTCGCCGTTGAGGGTGCGGGTGATGCCGAGCACGCTGTCGCCGGTGCC
>JARRNI010000108.1:0-14498 GCA_037385125.1 Pseudolabrys sp. | reverse complement strand
TTCATGTCCTTCTCGGCGATGTGCATCTGCATCGCGCCGTCGGTGACGAAGGCGACGTCGCCCGGATAGCCCTGGTCGCGCACGCGGTTGCGGCCCATGCCGGGGATCGTCTGCATGTCGAGCACGTCGCGATAGAACTTGTCCATCGCGGACACGTCGGTGGTCGCGAAGTTGACGTGATGCAGCGTGAGCTTCATGGGCTCAGTTGCGGTAGCTGCGGTCGATGGCGTCGAGCTTGCGCAGGTAAGCCGCCCAGTCGGCCGAGCCGCGGCCGGCGTCGTGGCTCTCGTATTGCTTGGCGGTCTTGGCGCAGACCTCGGGCGGAATCTCCAGTACCTCCGCGCCGGTCGCTTCCAGCATGAGCTGGATTTCCGCCGCCTCGATCAGGTGATGCATCAGCACGAAGGCGTCGCGCGCGCTCTTGCCCACGGTCAGCAGGCCGTGATTGTGCATGATCATGGCGCGGTTGTTGCCGAGGTCGCGGTTGATTCGCTCGCGCTCGCCGAAATCCTCGGTGATGCCCTCGTAAGCGTGATAGCCGATACGCTCATAGAAGCGGATCGCCTGCTGCGACACCATGCGCAGGCCGCTCTTCAGGCCCGCGATCGCCATGCCGGTCGCGGTGTGCACATGGATGGCGCAGTTGACGTCGTCGCGCGTCGACAGGACGCCGCCGTGCAGGGTGAAGCCGGGGCGGTTGACGCCGGCCTTCTCGTCGAGGTCCTCGTCCATCGACACCTTGACCAGGTTCGACGCCGTCACCTCGGTGTAGAGCAGCTCGTGCCGCTTCATGAGAAAGTTACGCGGCTCGCCCGGCACCCGCACGGAGGAGTGGTTGTAGATCACGTCGTCCCAGCCGTAGTGCGCCACCAGCCGGTAGACGGCGGCGAGATCGACCCGCGCCTCCCATTCGGCGTCGGAAATTTGATCCGGTGAAATCTTGGCGACCTTGTTCATGGCTGTCTCCTTGGGCGTCTCCCCCGGCGCCCTGTTGTCGCGGCCAGCCTAGCACAAGGCGCCACCGGCCGGTAAGAGAGCGCCCATGACGAATGCCATCCAGATCCGCATGGGCGGCTACGGCCCGCCGGGCACGAGCTTTTCCCGGGCGCTCAAGTTCATCGGCGACCGGTTGCAGGCCGCGTTCGGCGACCGGCTCGACATCAAATATGTCTGGAACGTCATGGACCTCGGCTACAAGGCCGAGGACATTCTGTGGCTGGTGGAGAACGGCCTCATCACCCTCGGCTACCAGTCGTCGAGCTATCTGACCGAGCGCGTGCCGGCACTCGGCTTCGTCGATCTGCCGTTCTTGTTCGCCGACAATGCTGAAGCGCGCTCAGCCATGGACGGGGCGCTCGGAAAATTCCTCGCCGCCGAGGTCGAGGCGCGTGCGAATTTCCGCGTCCTCGACTGGCTCGAGAACGGCTTCCGCCACGTCTCCAACCGGCTGCGCCCGATCCATGAGCCCGCCGACATGAAGGGGATGAAGATGCGCGTGCTGCCGAGCGCAATCCAGAAGCGCACCTTCGAGCTGCTCGGCGCGGTGGCGATGCCGATGGACCTGACCGAAGCCATCGCCATGATCAATGCCGGCACTTTGGATGCACAGGAGAACCCGCTCGCCAACACCGTGACCTATGGCGTGCACAACTTCCACAAGTTCCACACGCTCACGTCCCACTTCTACATCTCGCGCCCGGTGTTCCTGCATCGGCCGAGCTTCGAAGCCTGGCCGGACGATATGCAACGCGCGATGGAGAAGGCGGTGATCGAGGCGGTGTCATTCCAGCGCGGCCTGGCCGAGAAGGAGCATGTCGCCGCGCGCAAGACGATCGAAGACGCCGGCTGCGAGATCGTCGAGTTGACTGCCACTGAACACGACAAGTTCGCTGCCGCCGTGCAGCCGCTGCTGAAGGATGCCCGCGTGATGTACGGCGAAGAGATGTTCAAGATGGTGGGGATGAGGTGACAGTCATTCCGGGGCGCGCCGAAGGCGCGAGCCCGGAATCCAGGGGCGGCGCGGTCGTCCTTGGCTCTGGATTCCGGGTTCGCTCGCTTGCGCTCGCGCCCCGGAATGACGGTTACGCAAACGCTTCCCGCACCATCTGCCAGCGCATCACCAGCGTGCCGATGATCATGAGATTGAGGATATTAGCGCCGATGCCGGCCGCGAAGGCCGGTGCGTAATAGCCGTAACTGTCGTAGAGGACGCCGGCGAGCCAGCCGCCCGAGGCCATGCCGACCGCGGTGAACATCAGCAGCGTCGGGATGCGCCAGGCCGCTTCCTTGGCCGGAAACAGTTCGCGCAGGCCCAACACGTAAGCCGGGATGATGCCGGAAAAGCCGAGGCCGAAGGCGCCGGCGACGGTGAACAGGCCAGTCTCGCTCTGCGTGAACAGGAACGCGATCATCGCCGAGCACTGCCAGGCCGAGCCGAGGAGCACCGTCGACAGGCCGCCGATGCGGTCGGAGATGGCGCCCCAGATCTGTCGGCTGACGAAGGCGGTGCCGAGCAGCACCGACAGCATCACCGCGCCGAGCGAGCGGGTGAAGCCGAGATCGGTACAGAAGGCGACCAGGTGCTGCTGCGGCATCGCCATCGGCACGCAGCACATGATGGAGGCGACGCACAGCATCGCAAACACGACATTCGGCGGCCAGCCGAGCACGCGCAGCGCCGGCGTCTTGGCCGCTCCGGCGGGCTCGCGCTCGATCACCTCCGGCGGCGCGCGGAAGAACAGCGCGGCGAGCGGCACGATGATCACCACTTCCAGCCCGCCGTACCACAGCATGGTCTCGCGCCAGCCATAGCTGGCGATGGCGCGCTCGAAGATTGCCGGCCATATCGCGCCGGCCAGATAGGTGCCGCTGGAAATGAGCGCCAGCGCCGAACCGCGCCGGCGGTCGAACCAGCGGCTGACATAAATGTAAAGCGGGGCGTTGATGCCGCCGAGCCCGACCAGCCCGATGAACAGACCGTGGCCGATCCACAGCGGCCAGGGCAGCCCGAGCGTGGAGATGGAAAGCCCCGCTGCGATCATCAGCGCGCCGCCCATCACCGTCCAGCGCGTGCCGACGCGGTCGGCGATCTGGCCCATCATGATGCCGCCCAAGCCGGAGCCGAGCCAGACCAGCGAACTGCCGAAGGCGGGAATCGAGCGCGTGCCGTCGACCTCGGCGGCGATGTCCTTGAGCGCGACGGCGGTAATCCAGTTGGCGCCGAACGCCATCATCAGCGCGAACAGGGCGACGCTGGCGACCACCCACGACGCGCGGCTTTCGACGGAAGAGGAGGATTGCAGCATGTATGTGTCGACCCGGCGCTTCCTCCTTGGCACATTGCCGGGGCTTTGACCATTGCCGCCCGCGAATTGCAGCCTCGCGTTACCGCCTCTCTCCGTCACCCTGAAGCGCTCGCTTCGCTCGCGCCTCAGGATGACGGGGTAAGCGCGGAGCTTGCCTCAGACCCCGAACGGATAGGTGTCCGGCATCGCCTCCAGCTCATGCGCCTCGAACGGCGTCACCGCGCGGCTCTCGTCGAACCAGACATATTCGTCGAACTGGCGCGGCAGCACGGCCTCGAAATAATGGCTCAGCCGTTCCGTGTCCGGCCGGTAGATTACGCCGATGGCGCGCTCCAGCCGCGGCGTCATCAGGCCGAGCGCATGCGCGCTGTCGCCGCGCAGCGGCAGCAGGAAGCGCTTGATTTCCGTCTCGTGGCACAGCCGCTCGTAGCTGTCCTTGAGCGCAGGCCGCACGCTCTTGACTTCCATCGGCTCGTCCCAGTCGGACGCCGCCGCCACGGTGCCGTGATCGGTGCCGAAGCCGATTGCATAGCAGGCCTCGCCGAAGGCCTCGCGGCACAACTGCCCGATATTGTGCTCGCCGCGCGCCGACATCTCGGTCGCCGCGGCGTTGCCGATGTGCGAATTGTGCGCCCACACAATGCCTTTGCTGTTGGGCCCGTGATGCTTGAGCAGCGTCTGCAGCGTCTCGAACATATGCTCGTCGCGCAAATTCCACGAAGCGCGCGAGCCGTAATACATGATGCGGTAATAACGCTCGGCGTTCTGCACCAGCCGCGCGTTTTGCACCGCGTCGAGGAAGCGCTCGCCGTCCTGCGCCGCATAGGCCGCGCGTTTAGCGACAAGGTCGGTGAGCATGCGCGCCACGTCGTCCTCGCAGGTCGGATAGCTGCCGGTGAGCGCGGCGTGGCCGTAGGTGGCGGGATCGGCTTGCCAGGGCGTGAGACAGCCGTAACGCCGGCGCGCCACTTGTGCTGATTGAGGATCGACCGCATCGAGATAGTCGAGTACGGCGCGGATCGAGGCATAGAGGCTGTAGAGGTCGAGCCCGTGGAAGGCGACGCGCTGCTCCGGCGGGAATACCGCGTTGTGCCCGCGCAGCCAGTCGACGAAATTGCGCACCTCCTTGTTGCGCCACATCCAGACGGGAAAGCGCGCGAACGCCGTCCATTCCGACGGCAGCGTTTCGCGGTGGCGCACGTAATGATCGATGCGCGCGGCGTCCGGCCAGTCGCCCTCGATGGCGACGAAAGAAAAGCCCTTGCGCGTGATCAACTCGCGCGAGATGCGCTCGCGCATCGCATAGAACTCGGACGTGCCGTGCGAGGCCTCGCCCAGCAGCACCACGCGCGCCTCGCCGATGCGCGCAAGTAGCGGCTCCAGGTCCGCGCCGGCGATATCGGCGAACGGCTCGGCTGCCCTTGCGATCGCATGCGCCAGCGGCTCGCCGCGCAGCTTGACGACGCGGCGCGCTTGCGGCGCCGGCGCCTCGAAGCCTCGCGCGCCGATCTGCGGCACGAAGCTGACGTCGGCCAGGTCCTCTTGCTCGTACTCGTCCTCGGAGACGCGGGTGATGCGGGTCAGCTCCTGCGCGCGCGGGTCGCTGCCGACCGGGATCACCATGCGGCCGCCCACCTTGAGCTGCCGGCGCAGCGCGTGCGGCACCTGCGGCCCGCCGGCCGTCACCACGATGGCGTCATAGGGCGCATGCTCGGACCAGCCGCGCGTGCCGTCGCCATGCAAGATATGGATGTTCGGGTAGCCCACTTCGCCGAGCGTTGCGGCGGCCTTCTCGGCGAGCTGGCCGATGCGCTCGACAGTGTAGACTTGCGCTCCCATCTCGGCCAGCACGGCGGCGGCGTAGCCCGAGCCGGTGCCGATCTCCAGCACCTTCTCGCCGCCGGCGAGTGCCAGCGCCTCCGTCATCAGCGCGACGATATAGGGCCGCGAGATGGTCTGCTCCGCCGCGATCGGCAGGCCTGCATCCTCATAGGCGAATTCCTGCAGCTCCGGTTGCCTTGACCTCGGTCAAGCCGGCGGCGCTGCTGCATTGCGCCAAAATGCGCGCGGCGGCGCCCGCACGAAACATCCTTGCAAGCCGCCGCGCCGGCGCGAAATCATACGTCACCCTGTTGAACGAATTGAACTAATTCGTATTGCCCCGTTTTAACTGCCGCCCGGCTGGCCTATATGATAGGGGTTCGCCGGCTTTCATTTTGCGCTTTCCAAGCGCGGGGCAAGGCAGCCATGACCCTCCATACCGTCAGCCTCGACGACAAATACGACCTCGCCAAATCGAGCGTCTTCGTGACCGGCTACCAGGCGCTGATCCGCGCCCTGCTCATGCAGAAGGAGTTGGACCGGCGCTCAGGGCTAAACACCGCCGGCTACGTCACCGGCTACCGCGGCTCGCCGCTCGGCGGCCTCGACCAGCAGATGATGCGGGCCGGCCGCTTCCTCGCCGCCCAGGACGTCAAGTTCCAGCCCGGCATCAACGAGGAGCTGGCCGCCACCGCGCTGTGGGGCACGCAGCAGGCCGAATTGCGCGGCGAGGGCAAGTTCGATGGCGTTTTCGGCATGTGGTACGGCAAGGGCCCGGGCGTCGACCGTTCCGGCGACGTATTCCGCCACGCCAATCTCGCCGGCACCGCCAAGCACGGCGGCGTGCTCGCGCTCATGGGCGACGACCACACGGCGGAATCCTCCACCACCGCGCACCAGTCCGAATTCCATTTCGTCGACGTGATGATGCCGATCCTGAGCCCGGCCGGGGTGCAGGAGATCATGGACTATGCCCTCTACGGCTGGGCGCTGTCGCGCTATGCCGGCGTCTGGTCGGCGCTCAAATGCATGCACGAGACGGTGGAATCGACCGGCGTCGCCGACGGCAGCCTCGACCGCGTGCAGATCGTCACCCCCGACGACTTCGTCATGCCGGAAGGCGGACTCAACATCCGCCTAATCGACACCATCCTCGGCCAGGAAGCGCGCCTGCACGACTTCAAGCGCGACGCCATGCTGGCCTTCCTGCGCGCCAACAAGCTCAACCGCATCGTCACCTCCGGCGGTCGCAATCCGAAGGTCGGCATTATCACCACTGGCAAGGCGTATCTCGACGTGCGCCAGGCCTTCGACGAGCTCGGCATCGACGAAATCAAGTGTAACGATCTCGGTTTGCGCCTGTTCAAGGTCGGCTGTCCCTGGCCGATCACACGCCAGGAGCTGGCCGACTTCGCAGCTGGCCTCGACCTCATCATCGTGGTAGAGGAAAAGCGCTCGCTCATCGAGGTGCAGGTGCGCGAAGAGCTTTACGGCACCGCCAACCAGCCCACCTGCATCGGCAAGAAGGACGAGCAGAGCAACTGGCTGTTCCCGGTCAAGGGCGCGCTCGATCCCAACGAGGTCGCCATCTGCATCGGCGAGCGCCTCTTACGCTACGGCGGCAACGACGAGATCGCCGCTAACGTGGCGCGGCTGAAGGAAGCGCAGAAATCGCTGGCGGAGACCACGGACGTCGCCGTGCGCATGCCCTATTTCTGCTCCGGCTGCCCGCACAACACCTCGACCCGCGTGCCGGAAGGCAGCCGCGCCTATGCCGGCATCGGCTGTCACTTCATGGCGCAGTGGATGGACCGCAAGACGCTCGGCTTCACCCAGATGGGCGGTGAGGGCGCCAACTGGGTCGGCGAGGCGCCGTTCTCTAAGCGCGAACACGTGTTCCAGAACCTGGGCGACGGCACCTATAACCATTCCGGCTACCTCGCCATCCGCGCCGCGGCCGCCTCCGGCGTGAACATGACCTACAAGATCCTGTTCAACGACGCCGTCGCCATGACCGGCGGCCAGCACAACGAAGGCGGGCTGAACGTGCCGCAGATCGCCCGCCAGGTGGCGGCGGAAGGCGCCAAGCGCGTGGTCGTCGTCACCGACGAGCCGTGGAAATATCCGAAGGACACCGACTGGCCGCGCGGCCTCACCGTGCATCACCGCGACGAGCTCGACGCCGTGCAGCGCGAGCTGCGCAAGGTGCCCGGCCTCACCGTACTCATCTACGACCAGACCTGCGCGGCTGAAAAGCGCCGCCGCCGCAAGCGCCACGCCTTCCAATCCGCTCAAGCGCGTAGTCATCAACGATTTGGTCTGCGAGGGCTGCGGCGACTGCGGCGTCAAGTCGAACTGCGTCTCGGTGCAGCCGCTGATGACCGAATGGGGCCGCAAGCGCACCATCGACCAGTCGAGCTGCAACAAAGACTATTCCTGCCTCAAGGGCTTCTGCCCGTCCTTCGTTACCGTGCACGGCGCCGAGCTGAAGAAGAGCGAGAGCGTCGCCGAGCCCAAGGACTGGCCGGCGCTGCCGACGCCCGCGCTGCCGCAGGCCAACCATCCCTACAGCATCGTCGTCACCGGCGTCGGCGGCACCGGCATCGTCACCATCGGCGCCATCATCGGCATGGCCGCTCATTTGGAAGGAAAAGGCGCCGGCGTCATCGACATGGCCGGCCTGGCGCAGAAGGGCGGCGCGGTGTTCAGCCACATCCGCATCGCCAATCAGCCGGAGGACATCCACGCTATCCGCGTCGCCGCCGGCGGCGCCGATCTCGTGCTCGGCGGCGACATCGTGGTGCTCGGCTCGAAGAAGGTGCTGGGCGCGATCCGGCAGGGCCACACCCGCGTGGTCGTGAACACGGCCGAATTTTTACCTGGCGATTTCACCCGCAATGCCGACTTCTCGCTGCCGACCGAGCGCTTGAAGCGCGCCATCAGCGGCCATGCCGGCGCCGAGCAGAGCCATTTCGTCGACGCCGGCCGGCTCGCCACCGCGCTGCTCGGCAATTCCATCGGCGCCAACATGTTCATGCTCGGCTATGCCTATCAGCTCGGCGCCCTGCCGTTGTTGGCGGACGCGATCGAGAAGGCGATCGAGATGAACGGCCAGGCGGTGCCGATGAATCTCGCCGCCTTCCGCTACGGCCGCCGCGCCGCGGTCGATCCAAAGGCGGTCGAGTCGCTGATCGAGCCGCAACAGGGCCTGGAGAACGATTCGCTCAAGCTGTCCGGATCGTTCGACGAGACGGTGGCGCGCCGCATGGACTTTCTCACCGCTTATCAGAATGCGCGTTACGCGAAGCGCTACCGCGACCGGGTCGAGAAGGTGCGCGCGGCGGAAGCCGCCAAGGTGCGGGGCCAGTCGGCGCTCGCCGAAGCGGTCGCGCGCTATCTGTTCAAGCTGATGGCCTACAAGGACGAATACGAGGTGGCGCGGCTCTACACCGACACCTCTTTCGTCGATCGCGTGAAGTCGAGCTTCGACGGCAAGCTGCGCTTCGAATTCCATCTGGCGCCGCCGCTGCTCGCGCGCACCGATCCGGCGACCGGCGAGCCGAAGAAGATGTCATTCGGCCCCCGGCTACTGAAGGCCTTCGGCGTGCTGAAGCGATTCAAATTCCTGCGCGGCACGCCGCTCGACCCCTTCGGCTACAGCCAGGATCGCCGCAGCGAGCGCAAGCTGATCGCCGATTACCTGGCGCTGCTCGACACGCTCATGGCCGAGCTCACGCCCGACAATCATCAGACCGCCGTCGCGCTCGCCTCCATTCCGGAGAAGATCCGCGGCTACGGTCCGGTCAAGCAGCGCAGTCTCGCCGCCGCCAAGGCCGAGGAAGCCGCCCTGCGCGAGCAGTTCAAGAGCGGCGTCGTGCCGTTCCTCAAGGCGGCGGAATAAGTCCCGGTCATTCCGGGTCGCGAGCGAACGCGAGCGAGCCCTTGATTCCGGGCCCATGCGCTTCGCGCGTGTCCCGGAATGGCAGGAGCGGCCTTGCGACCTTTTCCCTCTCCGCTGAGGCTTGACCGCCGCGCGGGGGTGTTTTCATATCCGAACTAAACAAGTCCGCCCGCACAAGGACGGCGAGGGGTTATCGGCCGCGCCAGGGGTGCAGCGGCCATGTGGGAGGAAAAGGCTGTGGCGCCGATCGCCGCCGCTTCGGCGGATACGTTTCCCAAGCTATTGGCTCGTAACGCGAAATTGTTCGGCGCCCGGCCGGCCATGCGGCACAAGGATATGGGCATCTGGCAGACCTGGACCTGGTCCCAGGTGCAGGAGATCGTGCGCGCCTATGCCGTCGGCCTTTCCCGCCTCGGCCTCAAGCGCGGCGATACCATGGCCATCGTCGGCGGCAACCGGCCCAAGCTCTACTGGTCGGTGCTGGCCGCTCAGACCTTGGGCGGGGTGCCGGTGCCGGTCTATGCCGATGCGGTGGCCGACGAGTTGGCCTTCGTGCTCGCCCATGCCGAGGTGCGCTTCGCCGCCGTCGAAGACCAGGAGCAGGTCGATAAGATCCTCTCGGTCAGGGACCGGCTGCCCAAGCTCGAACAGATGGTCTACGACGAGGCGCGCGGTTTGCGCGACTACGATCACACCCATCTGCATCCGATCGACGAGATCATCGTGAACGGGCGCAGGGCGGCGGCGCACGACCCCTCGCTCGCCGTCTGGCTGGACAACGAGATCGCAACCGGCAAGGGCTCCGATCCCTCCATCATTCTCTACACCTCCGGCACCACCGGCACGTCCAAGGGCGTGGTGCTCACCGGCGAGCGCTCGATCAAGGCAGCGCAGGACACCGTCACCTTCGATCATCTCACCGAGAACGACGTGGCGCTCGCCTATCTGCCGCTCGCCTGGGTCGGCGACCACTATCTCAATTTCGCGCAAGGGATGGTGGCCGGCTTCTGCACCGCCTGCCCGGAAAGCACCGACACCGTCATGCAGGACCTGCGCGAAATCGGGCCCACCTTCTATTTCGCGCCGCCGCGCACGCTCGAGCAACTGCTCACACGCGTGATGATCCGCATGGAAGATGCCGGCTACCTCAAGCGCAAGATGTTTCATTATTTCATCGGCGTCGCGCGCAAGTACGGCGAGCGCATCCTCAATGGCGAAAAGGTGCCGTTGACCGGCCGGCTGCTCTATTGGCTGGGCGAGCTCCTGGTCTACGGCCCGCTCAAGAACGTGCTCGGCTTCTCGTGCGTGCGCGTGGCCTATACCGCCGGCGAGGCCATCGGCCCCGACCTGTTCGCCTTTTACCGCTCCATCGGCCTCAATCTCAAACAGCTCTACGGCCAGACCGAGGCCTTCCTCTACGTCACCGCGCAGCCGGACGGCGCCATCTATTCCGATACCGTCGGCCCCGCCTGCCCGCATGTCGACCTGCGCATCGCGGAGAACGGCGAGGTGCTGTTCAAGTCGCCGGGCATGTTTACCGGCTACTTCAAGGACGAAGCCAAGACGAAAGAAGTGATGACGCCGGACGGCTACGTGAAGACCGGCGACGCCGGCTTCATCGACGAGAAGACCGGCCAGCTCAAAATCATCGACCGCGCCAACGACGTGGGCAGGCTCAAGGACGGCACCCTGTTCGCACCGAAATACATCGAGAACAAGCTCAAGTTCTATCCCAATATCCGCGAGGCGGTGGCCTACGGCCACGAGCGCGACTTCGTGGCGGTCATGATCAATATCGACCTCACCGCCGTGGGCAGCTGGGCCGAGCGCAACAACGTGGTCTACGGCTCGTACCAGGAGCTCGCGCAGCATCCGCTGGTCTACGACATGATCGAGCAGAACGTCGCCGAGGTGAACCGCTCGCTGGCGCAGGACAAGATGATGGCGGGCGCCCAGATCAAGCGCTTCCTCATCCTGCACAAGGAGCTCGACGCCGACGACGGCGAGCTCACGCGCACCCAGAAGGTGCGCCGCGGCTTCATCGCCGAGCGCTATGCGCCGCTGGTCAAGGCGCTCTATGACGGCTCGAAGGAGGCCGCCATCGCCACCGAAGTGACCTTCGAGGACGGCCGCAAGGGCACCATCAAGGCGCGGGTCAAGATCCGCGACATGAAGACCGAGCCGGCCGCCCCGCTCATGGAGAAGGCGGCATGATGGGCACGCGCTTGCAACACACGCTCTTCACCTCCCCCTGGAGGGGGGAGGTCGGCTCGCGAAGCGAACCGGGAGGGGGTGACTTCTTTCTTCTGGTCACCCCACCCCGATCGCGCCTTGCGCGATCGACCCTCCCCCTCCAGGGGAGGGTGGGCGCCCGTCGCGGGGGTTACGCATGAGAGCGCCCACCGGCTCGAACGTTGCCGCCGGCGACGTGCTGCTCTCGGTCGAGGACGTCTCGCTGTCCTTCGGCGGCGTCAATGCGGTGAGCGACGTTTCCTTCGATATCCGCAAGGGCGAGATCCGCGCGATCATCGGTCCGAATGGCGCCGGTAAGACTTCGATGCTCAACGTCATCAACGGCTTCTATCATCCGCAGCAGGGCCGTATCAGCTTCAAGGGCCAGACCCGCTCGCGCATGCGCCCCTACGAGGCGGCCTTCGGCGGCATCGCGCGTACCTTCCAGAACGTCGCCCTGTTCCGCGGCATGACCGCGCTCGACAACATCATGGCCGGCCGCTCGCTCAGGATGCACAAGAACTTGTTCTGGCAGCTTTTGCGCTACGGGCCGGCGATGACGGAAGAAGTCGAGCACCGCAAGCGCGTGGAAGAGATCATCGACTTTTTGCGCATCCAGGAAATCCGCCGCACGCCGGTCGGCCGGCTGCCCTACGGGCTGCAGAAGCGCGTGGAACTCGGACGCGCGCTCGCCATGGAGCCTGAGCTGCTGCTGCTCGACGAGCCCATGGCCGGCATGAACCTGGAAGAGAAGGAGGACATGTCGCGCTTCGTCCTCGACGTCAACGACCATTACGGCACGACGATCGCGCTGATCGAGCACGACATGGGCGTGGTGATGGACCTGTCCGACCGGGTGGTGGTGCTCGACCACGGCATCAAGATTGCCGACGGCACGCCCGAGGAAGTGAGCAAGAACCAGGCGGTGATCGACGCCTATCTCGGCGTGGCGCATTGAGGGCAATGGTGCGTATGTCGAAATTCTTGCCGCATATGATGCTGTCATCATCCGCGCAAGCGGATGATCCAGTACTGCCGGCGCTGCATCAGTGTTTCGGGTTTGCCCGTTCGCGCGGCCGCGGCGTACTGGATGCCCCGCCTTCGCGGGGCATGACACCGTGCCTGGCGGGAGGGGTAGCATGCATATGCTCTACATGATCTTCGCCGACCCCTTCGTGCAGATGGTGCAGGCGCCCGATCTGCTGGCGCAGACGCTGTGGGAGGGCCTGGTCGCCGGCATGCTCTACGCCCTGATCGCGCTCGGCTTCGTGCTGATCTTCAAGGCCTCCGGCGTGTTCAACTTCGCGCAGGGCATCATGGTGGTATTCGCCGCGCTCACCCTGGTCGGCCTGTACGAGGCCGGCCTGCCGGCCTTCGCCGCGCTCGCGCTCGCCATCGCCGTGATGTTCGTGCTGGCCTGGACCATCGAGCGCGGCGTGCTGCGGCCGCTGGTCAACCAGCCCGACATCATCCTGTTCATGGCCACCTTCGGCATCACCTATTTCCTCATCGGCTTCGGCGAGTTCGTGTTCGGCGGCGATCCCAAGGTCATGCCCACCGACGCGCTCTATCTGCCGAAGGGCGCGGTCACCTATCACGCCTTGGGCGGCATCGTGCAGATGCAGAAGCTGGACATGGCCGCCGCCGTCATCGCTAGCGCCATGGTCGCCGGCCTCGGCGTATTCTTTTCCAAGACCCGCATCGGGCGGGCGCTGCGCGCCGTCGCCGACAGCCACGAGGCCGCCCTTTCGGTCGGCATCTCGCTCGAGCAGATCTGGGTGATCGTCTGGTTCGCCGCCGGCCTGGTGGCGCTCGTTACCGGCATCTTCTGGGGCGCGCGCTCCGACGTCTCCTTCGCGCTCGACGTGATCGCGCTCAAGGCGCTGCCGGTGCTCATCCTCGGCGGCTTCACCTCGATTCCCGGTGCCATTGTCGGCGGGCTGATCATCGGCGTCGGCGAGAAGCTCTTCGAGTTCTACTGGGGCCCGCTGATGGGCGGCGGCACCGACGCCTGGTTCGCCTATGTGATCGCGCTGGTGTTCCTGCTGTTCCGCCCGCAGGGCCTGTTCGGCGAGCGCATCATCGAGCGGGTATGAGAATATAGCCATGCTTTACCGTGAAGCCGGCCAGTTCAAGACCGACTACGCCAGCGACCAGGCGATCTTCCCCATTCTGCAGGACCGCATCGGGTTGGCGGTCATCCTGGTGGCCGCCTTCCTGATCCCGCTGACGCACAACGACTTCCTGATCAACGCGGTGATGATCCCGTTCCTGATCTTCGCCCTGGCCGCGATCGGGCTCAATCTTCTCACCGGCTATACCGGCCTGCTCTCGCTCGGCACCGGCGCCTTCATGGGTGTCGGCGCCTATGCCTGCTACAAACTCACCACCATCTTCCCCGGCGTGAACATCCTGGTCTGGGTGTTCGTCTCCGGCTTCTTCTCCGCCGCGGTGGGCGCGATCTTCGGGCTGCCGTCCCTGCGCATCAAGGGCTTCTACCTCGCGATCGCGACGCTCGCCGCGCAGTTCTTCCTGGAATGGTGCTTCGTGCGCATTCCCTGGCTCTACAACTACAATCTTTCCGTCGCCATCGAGGTGCCGCAGCGCGAACTGTTCGGCATCATTGTCACCGGTCCGCGCGCGAGCTCGGAGACCCGCTATCTGGTCGTGCTCGCCTTCGTCATCGTGATGACCTGGCTCGCCTCCAACCTGGTGCACGGCCGCATCGGGCGCAGCTGGATGGCGGTGCGCGACATGGATATCGCGGCCGAGCTGATGGGCATCCGGCTGCTGCCGACCAAGCTGCTCGCCTTCGCGGTCTCGTCGTTCTATTGCGGGGTGGCCGGCGCGCTGCTGGTGTTCCTGTGGTACGGGGGCGCGGAAGCCAACGTGTTCAACATCGACCAGAGCTTCACCACCCTGTTCATGATCATCATCGGCGGGCTCGGCAGCCTGCTCGGCGCCTTTCTCGGCTCCGGGCTGATCTTCATCCTGCCGATTATCCTGCGCTTCCTGCCGGAAAAAATCGGCCTGCCGCTGCACGCCGATACGGTCGAGCACATCACCTTCATGCTGGTCGGCCTGTTGATCATCTTCTTCCTGATCGTCGAGCCGGCCGGCCTCGCCCGCCTCTGGCAGGTCGCAAAACAGAAATTGAGGGTGTGGCCGTTTCCGTATTGATGGTGCAAGATAGCAGCCAATTTCCCGACCGCGGCGGATGAGGCCGCGGAAGCGAAATC
>JARRNI010000107.1:0-9209 GCA_037385125.1 Pseudolabrys sp. | reverse complement strand
GGTCCCGGACCCCTCACCCGCCCTCGCTCGGCTTCGCCTCCGCGAGGGCCCCCTCTCCCACGGAGGGGAGAGGAAAAGAGAGCGTGCCGCCGGCGCACGCTCAAACAGCGAGTCAGAAAAACATCTGCTGCGTGGGCGATGACGACCAGTCGATCTATGGCTGGCGCGGGGCCGAGGTCGATAACATTCTGCGCTTCGAGCATGACTTTCCGGGCGCGAAGGTTATTCGATTAGAAAGGAATTACCGCAGCACGGGTCACATCCTGGCGGCGGCGAGTCATCTCATCGCCCACAACGAAGGCCGGCTCGGCAAAACGCTGCGCACGGAGGACGTACCGGGCGAAAAGGTCACCGTCACCTCCTGCTGGGATTCGGAGGAAGAAGCGCGCGAGATCGGCGACGAGATCGAGCAGATGCAGCGCGCCGCGCGCGAGCGCGGCGAGGACCATCCACTCGACGAGATCGCCATCCTGGTGCGCGCCTCGTTCCAGATGCGCGAGTTCGAGGACCGCTTCATCCAGCTCGGCCTGCCCTACCGCGTGATCGGTGGCCCGCGCTTCTACGAGCGCATGGAGATCCGCGACGCGCTCGCATACTTACGCGTGATCGCACAGCCGGCCGACGACCTCGCCTTCGAGCGCATCGTCAACACGCCCAAGCGGAGCCTGGGCGACGCCACCGTGCAGATGCTGCATGACCATGCACGCAAGAAAGGCATCCCGCTCACCGAGGCCGCCGCCGCCCTCAGCGCCACCGACGAGATGAAGCCGAAAACGCGCAATTCCCTGCGCGCGCTGATGCAGAGCTTCACGCGCTGGCGCGACTTGCGCGACAAGATCCCGCACACCGAGCTGGCCGAGATCGTGCTCGACGAGTCGGGCTACACCGAGATGTGGCAGAAGGACCGCAGCGCCGACGCCGCCGGCCGCCTCGAAAACCTGAAGGAGCTGACCCGCTCCATGGAGGAATTCGAGAACCTGGCCGGCTTCCTCGAGCACATTGCGCTGGTGATGGACCGCGACGCCGGCGATGCTGAGCAGGCGGTCAACATCATGACGCTGCACTCGGCCAAAGGTCTCGAATTCGACACCGTGTTCCTGCCCGGGTGGGAGGAAGGCCTGTTCCCGCACCAGCGCGCGCTCGACGACCAGGGCCGCGCCGGGCTGGAGGAGGAGCGCCGCCTCGCCCATGTCGGCCTCACCCGCGCGCGCAAGCGCGCCCGCCTCTATTTCGCCACCAACCGGCGTATCCACGGCCTGTGGACCGCGACGGTGCCCTCGCGCTTCCTCGACGAGCTGCCGCCCGAGCACGTGGAGGTCAAGGAAAGCTCAGGCGGCGGCTTCGGCATGTCGGGCTACGGCCCGTCGCGCTTCGACGAGATGGCGTCGTTCGGCTCCAACTACACGACGCCCGGCTGGCAGCGCGCGCAAGGCCGGCGCGGAAAGGGCGGCTTCGACGAAAGCGGGCAGCGCAGATATGTCTCGGATGAGGAGATATTCGACGACGGCGCGGCGGGTGACCTGGGCGGCGAGGTTGGCTCGGGTCACCTCTCCCCGCACTCCGCTTCACCTTCCCCTGAAAGGGGGAGGTCGGCGGCCGCTGGCCGCCAGGTGGGGGTCAATAAGAAGCGCCGCCCTCCTCTCACCATCGAAGGCGAACTCGTCGCCAAATCTACCGGCGCGGCTTCCGCTTTTTCCGTCGGAGAACGCGTGTTCCACCAGAAATTCGGCAACGGCAACGTGGTGGCGGTAGACGGCAACAAGCTGACCATCGACTTCGACAAGGCGGGCGAAAAGCGGGTGGTGGACAGTTTTGTGGAGAGGGTGTGAGATAAGTCTATCCGAACTCGAACCATTTCCAGGCGAGGATCATGCGCAGTAGTCCGTGTTCTCCTTTCAAAATTGGTTCAGTTGCTGCCGCTATCGGTATCATTTCAGTTCTGCTCGTGCAGATCGCCTCTGCCGGCACGCTCGACGACGTGCGGGCGCGGGGCAAGCTGATCTGCGGCGTCAGCGAGGGCCTGCCCGGCTTCTCGGAACAGGACAAGACCGGCCGCTGGCACGGCTTCGACGTCGATTTCTGCAAGGCGGTGGCCGCCGCCGTGCTCGGCGACACGCGCCACGTCGACTACCGGGCGCTTGCCGCGGACCAGCGCTTCGCGGCGCTGAAGGCGAAGCAGGTCGACCTGTTGTCGCGCAACTCGACCTGGACCATGTCGCGCGACCTGGTGGACGGGCTCGCCTTCGCCGGCATCGACTATTTCGACGGCCAGGGCTTCATGCTGCCAGCGCTGCTCGGCGCCACCAGCCCGCTGCAGCTCAACGGCGCCACCATCTGCGTGGTCACCGGCACCACGTCGGAACAGAATGCGGCGGCCTTTTTCGCGCGGCGCAAGGTCAAGGTGTCGTTCCTGCGGTTCAAGGAACGGTCGGCGGCACGCGTGGCCTATGCGGCCGGAAAATGCGACGTCTTCACCGGCGACCGCTCGGCGCTCGCGGGCGAACGCTCCCGGCTCAAGAAGCCGGAGGATCACGTCGTGCTCGAAGGCGTCATCTCCAAGGAGCCGCTCGGTCCGGTGACGCGCAAGGGCGACGAGCCATGGACCGATCTCGTGCGCTGGACCCTGTTCGCGCTGATCAACGCCGAGGAACAGGGCCTCGACATGACCAACGCCGCCACCTCGATGCGGCAGAAGGCGATCGACATGGGCCGCCCGGCGGTGAAGGCGCTCGGCCTCTCGGATGATTGGCTGGTCAAGGTGATCGGCGGCGTCGGCAACTACAAGGACATTTTCGAGCGCAACCTGGGCGGCGACACGCCGCTGGACCTCAAGCGCGGCATGAACGCGCTGTGGCTGCAGGGAGGCCTGCTCTATGCCCCGCCGATGCCGTAACGCTCTTCGTGTTCTGGTCGCGGTGCTCGGCCTCATGCTGGCGGGCGCCAGCGTGCGCGCGGAGATCGCGCTGTCGCCGCGCGACGCCGCCATCGTCCGCCTCAACGTCCTCGACCTTCTGGCCAAGGAGCCGCGCCTGCCGCTGCCGATCAAGCAGCGGCGCAAGGTCCTGGATGCCTATTACCACACGTTCAACGGCCCCCTGCTCTGGCTCGGCAGCAAGCGCGCGAGCGCGCTGGTTGCGCGCCTGCTTAACGCCGACAAGGAGGGGCTCGATCCGAAGGACTACCCCGGCAAAGCCCTCGCCGAGGTCAACGAGGAGAGCCCCACGCTCGACAAGCGCAAGCTCGCCATCGCCGAGCTCTATTTTTCCGCGGCCTTTCTCCAGTACACCTCCGACCTGAGGGTCGGCCGTTTCCTGCCCAACAGGGTCGATCCCGATTTCTTTCTTAAGCGCCGCACGATCGACCAGCTCGCCGCGCTCAAGGGCGTCGCCAAGACGACGAGCCTCGATGCGTTCTTCGCAGCCTGGCAGCCGCGCCATCCGCTCTATCGCGCGCTGCGCAGGGCGCTCGCGCACTATCGCGCGCTGGCCGCCAAAGGCGGCTGGGCAAGCGTTCCGCTCGGCCCCAGTTTGCATCCAGGCAGCCCCGATCCGCGCGTGCCGGCGATCCGCGCGCGGCTTGCCGTGACGGACGGCGCCGGCGCGGCGACCGGCGACCCGACCGTCTACGACGCGGGCCTGGTTAAGGCCGTCAAGCGCTTCCAGCAGCGCCACGGCCTCGCGGTCGACGGCGTGGTCGGCAACGCGACCGCCGTCGCCATGAACGTGCCGGTCGCCGACCGCATCAACAGCCTCATCGCCACGATGGAGCGCGTGCGCTGGATCCCGGAAGATCTGGGTAAGAAATTCATCATCGTGAACATCGCAGCGTTTGAGTTGCGCCGCTTCGAAAACGGTGTCGAAAAGGAGCGCATGCGCGTCGTCGTCGGCAAGCCCTACCATCGCACGCCCGTGTTCAGCGACCGCATCCGCTACGTCGAATTCAATCCGTATTGGAACGTTCCACCCAGCATCGCCGTCAAGGAAGAGCTGCCGAAGCTGCGCAGCAACCCCGGGGCGGTTGCCTCAAAAGGCTTCGAGGTCGTGCAGGGCGATCGCGTGTTCTCGCTGCTGACGATCGACTGGAACCAATACGGCCCCGGACATTTTCCGTTCCAGTTGCGCCAGAAGCCGGGCGCCAACAATGCGCTCGGGCGCGTGAAGCTAATATTTCCCAACCCGCACAACGTCTACCTGCACGACAGTCCGGCACGCAGCCTGTTCGGCCGCGCCAAACGCGCGTTCAGCCACGGCTGCATCCGCCTGGCGCGGCCGCTCGAGCTGGCCCGGGAGGTGCTGACGGCGAGCGGCGTCGCCGGCTGGACCCCTGCGCGCGTCGACAGCGTGATCGCCTCGGCCAAGACCAGGATCGTCAATCTGCGCGAGCCAATGCCGGTCCACATCACTTATCTGACGGCCTGGGTCGATAACGGCGTGGTGAATTTCCGCAACGATGTCTATGGCCACGACAGGAAATTGCTCGCGGCGCTCGACGGCAAGGGGATTGCGTGGTGAGCTCTGGCCGTCCCGGCCGGGCAAAAGGCGCAAAACGCCGTCTTTATGTCTAATGACCCCGCCCATCCCGTTTTAGGCGCCCACCGCGCGGCCAAAACTCACCGACCAGTTCGACAAGGCGGGGAAAAGCGGTTAGTGGATAGTTTTGCGGAGAGGGTGTGAATCGCGACGGTGAGCACTTTGGCTGCGACTAGCGGGTTTCTATCCATCGTGCCTCTTTCTGCCCCTGCCAACGCCCGTTTCCACGCGATTTCTCTGATTCGCCGCGCATAGCTGCCATTCGCGCCACCGCGAAAGGCCTTCCTGCCACGTTCTCGCCCCATTACGCCGCCCTACCGGGTTCCATTCCACAACAAATACGGGATCAATTCAGTGAAGCTGATCGGATTCGGGCTGCTCGCCGGCCTCATCACTCTCCCGGCGGCGCAGGCGGCCGGCTGGGGCTCAGTGCACAAATACGTTAAACCAACGGGCCGCTGCGCAGGACAGGAAGTGCTGGCGAGTTATTACTCGACCGGCAAGCGCACCGCGAGCGGCGAACTCTTCGACGCCACAGGCAATACAGCGGCCGCGCGCACCTGGCCGCTCGGCACTACGCTGACCGTGACCAACCCGAAGAACGGCCGCTCGGTCAGCGTGCGCATCAACGACCGCGGCCCTTGGGGCATCGCCTACGCACGCGGTGCGCGGCTCGATCTCGCGCGCGGCGCCGCCCGGCGCCTCGGCATGCGCGGCACGCAATATGTCTGCGTTAGGTGACGGCGGTGCGCGCCGTTATTTCTCTTCGAGCAACAACTGTCCCCTTTGCCCCATCACCTGCTGCACCGCGTGCGCAAAGCGCGGCAACAGCGAGGGCAGCGTCTCCCTCTTTGGGAGGGGTCATCCGCCGCGGTAGTTTCGGAATTTTTCGGGTGCCGATTGGTGGGGCAAAATGGGGGCGCGATTGGTGACGTGTTGATCACCTGGAGCGACCACTTGGCGTGATTTGCCCTTCTCGCATGGGCATTTCTAAGCGGGCGCGCCGGCGCAAGCTGATGCGGGACCAATGGGTAGCCCAATCGATACGAGCGTCAAATAACAGGTTTTTTCGATTGGGTAGCACTGATTAGTATGGTCCGAGATAACTACCGCATCTATGGCAACATCGCGCTGCGCCGCATCGTGCCACGACATCTGCGACAAGGCTATAGCGTCTGGGTCGCCGTAGCAGAACAGCTTTGCAGAACGGCTGATCGGATCAATCCGGCGAAGTGCCTCGATCACCTCGTCGTCGTGGGCGAGGCTCAGCAAGGTCGGATTCTGCGAGGTTATACGCGACTATTACAACAAGATCAGGATGCACCGGCCGCTGGGGAAGGATGCCTGGGCTCGCGCCTTGCACATCGGCATTGACCCGCGCAGAACTTCGGCCGCCATGGCCTTCCCCCAAGCCGCAGCGTCAGAGTCCGTGCCGGTTCCGGCTCGATCGGCCGCCTGGGTTTTATTTTCTGGCCGTCCTATACTCTGCCGGCATGTCTGACGCAATTCGCTGGTACGACCAAAATATTTCCATTGTCGCGCCCCGCTACGAATCGGTGGGAGCCGAAACTGTTCACGATTGGCTGGTCGACATGCTTCCCGACGCCCCGGCCCTAGCTCTGGACGTCGGGGCGGGAACCGGCCGCGACGCGGCTTGGCTCACCTCGCGCGGCCTGGAGGTCGTCGCGGTCGAGCCCTCGGGCGCCATGCGCGCCAATGCGGAACGGTTGCATCCCTCGCCTTCGATCCGGTGGATCTCGGATTCGCTGCCCGGCCTCGATCATGTCCACCGTCTTGGCCTGTCGTTCGATCTGATCCTGCTGAGCGCGGTCTGGATGCACATCGCTCCGGCCGACCGAGCACACATGGCTGGCGCCCGCACACCAGACACGGTTGGCTGGCAACGAATTTCAGATGAGCCTTATCGCGCAGCCGCTTGGGCTCAGCGATCGGTAGCTGGCTCTTGTCGACTGGAACTGGCATTAGATCAGATGTGGAGGGCGCAAGCGGCGGGGCCGCTTGCGCATTGCGCTGCGCTTGCCGCCGCTCTCCACGGAAGTGCTCGCTCAACTGATTTTGCCGCCGACCATAGTAGCGCGATGGGCGTGGAATCGGCGTCGTGTCATCGGGATGAAAGCCGGTGCGGGTATCCTCGGGCACCGCGACGGTCGGCGAAGGCAGGGGCTTTGGAGAGGCGGCCCTGCCGCCCCGATAGAGCTCAAGCCCGAACGGTTTGCCGAAGGTGGTGAGCGCCCGCTTGGTGGCATCGGTTTCGGCCGCCTTAAGAGCGATATCGTGCACCTCGCCTGGGGACGTGCCACGGCCTTCGCCCGTGCCATGACCCTCCCGGATAATGCTCGCACCGTCCGCCTGCACCGTGACCCGAACTCGAGCGAGGTAGACGGCCAGAAAGGTGCCCCGGCTCTCTCGAGCGAGGACGCAGCGAGATTCGAGGGTCTCGCGGCTCCAACCCATCAAAACCGAAGATTCGATTGGCCTCCGAGATGGCGTACCAGCCCTCCAGATAGGACAACTCGCGGCCATGGGCCTCCCGAGTCCGAATATGCGAGCGGTTAGGTTGGCGCCGCAGCGCCTGGAGCTGTTTTGCCGAGAAGCCCATCACTTGGTCCTCACGCTCAAAACAGGCTCGGGATTCGCCAAGGTGACGCCGGTGATCTCGGCGCCCTGCTTGAGCTCGGCCAGCAGCCCCTGCCGGTTTAGGCGGGGATCTCGGGGCTCCCAATAGATGCTGGGGGACGGCCGCCTCATCGATGACCATCAGGGCGGGCGTGCCGGGCCGTATGGAGGCGGTGAAGTCCGGGGCCTGGATCTTTTTGAGGTCGAGCTCGACCATGACCTCCTTGGCGATCTGGCGGCGTTTGGAGGCGCGATCCTCCAGCCGGGCCCGCCGGTCCTCCATCTCGGCGATCCGGCCCTTCAGCCCTGTAGCCAGGGCCTCGTCTTCCAGGGCTGAGCGAATGATGGCCTCGAGGATCTGATGCAGGTCGGTCAGGCCCTCCACGGTATCGGCCAGCGTCCGCTCATCGATTTCGGGGTCGTGAGCGCGGAGGCGATCGCGGATGGCGCGGTAGGTGGCGGTTGCGAATTCGAGGTTCATGACGCAACTCCTATGTCGGAGGCCCCTTTGACATCAGACGCATCCTTGGCTTGGGTTTAACTTGGTTGCGCCGCGCCCCCAGGCTCGCAGCATAAGTACCACCTTAATGTAAGTTTTGTCACTACAATATATGCAAAAATGACAAAATCACGTCGTCAGTCCGGTCGCCCTACCAAGGCCCCCCAAGATCGGCCGTTTCAGATGCGCGTATCCGAGGAATTTTTGCGTACAGTCGACGACTGGCGTCGGCACCAAAAAGATCTTCCATCGCGCGCAGAAGCGATCAGGCGACTGGTTGAGCTGGGAGCTAAGATAAAGACAACTCCCGAACGAGATATTTGAAGTCGCCGCCTAACAAAGCCGGCTATTGGCGGTAACTTCGCCATGTCTGCTAGCCGTCGAGTTCATCGACGAGAACGGGGGCGGCCCTGGGGTCCGCTTGCGCAAGAACGCACAGCAACGGGAATAGCGGGAATAGGGAGAAAAGCGGTGCTTGAAGAGAAAAATGGCAGATCAAGCTCCCATTGCGTGCGCCAAATCCGCTAATGCGTAGGCGCTCGTGCACAGAAGCAAATGCTTCTGTGCGATCGCTGAAGCCAACGATCGGGGAACTAACGATGCGCATCAGAAACTCCAAACTGCTCAATTCCATCCCGCAGGCGGTTCGTCCGAATGTGATGCGCGCTTTCTCGATACCAATATCCTGCTCTATTTGATCAGCCGCGATCCCGGAGAGACGCCCAAGCGAAACACTGCGATTGCGCTGCTCGACACCAAAGACATCGCGCTCTCGGTCCAGGTCCTGCAAGAATTTTACGTTCAAGCAACCCGCCCCACGAGGACGGACGTGATCGACCACGATATTGCCGTCAGGCTTGTACGCACCTGGTTACGGTTCAAAGTGCGAGAAATGACGTTGCCCATCATGACTGGCGCATTGGAGATTAAAGCGAATTACGGGCCGTCCGACTGAGACGCGGCTGGTTGCCGTGAATTCTTTACCGAAGATTATGAGCCATGGGCGTGAAATCGACGGTGTTACCGTAACCAATCCATTTAGCTAACAGCCGGCGCGGGCAGTCGCGCCGTTTAAACGGATTCCACGGGCGCTATGCCCGCGGGCATGCATATTATCGTGCATTGCGGGAATAGAACTTTGGATTTGTCGCACCTTCGCGCCGCGAATCGGTATTGCTACGCGCACGGAAGCGAATGCTTTTACGCGACCGCTGAATCCAACGAGTAGGGAGCCAACGATGCCCACTAAAAACTCCAAACCGCTCAATTCCATCCCGCACGCGGTTCGTCCGATTGTGATGCGGTGTAACACCCTCTCTGGCGAAAACCCGCAGGAGTACGAAGGCCTGCTGGTTGGCCTGATCGAGCACTTCAAGCCGAAGACCGTGATGCAGTGGCTGAACGTGAAGAAGCTGCAGGACCTCGTTTGGGAACAGGCCCGCTTGAGCCGCATTAAGCCCGGCATCATGGATTCGATCCAGACGGAAGCTGTGAATTCGTTGCTGAAGTCGCTGCCGAATGAGACCCAGCGCGATCGCCGCGGT